>CAZJXE010000006.1:0-22542 GCA_964549835.1 uncultured Weeksellaceae bacterium | reverse complement strand
TATTTATAAGGTTTATTATGACAAGGAAATAAACTTTATTAAAAATCAACAAAAATTTATTTCAAATAAAAATTATTCTAAAGAGATATTAGAAATCTTTGGCATTGATATTATTATTCCAAAAAAATATACCAAAGTTATTGACAGCAAGAATTCATTGATTTTTTCTTATAGCCCTGAAACAAGTGATGAAATAAAACATATTATGGTTTATAGTTTGCCCGACAAGAATACAGATAAGGAAATGATTATAGAAAAAACAAATAAAATATTGTCTCAGAATTTATTAGGCCCAAAGAATTCATATGTAATAATAGAGGAAAGGTACCCTATAGAATTATATAATAATTCATATAGAGGACTATGGAAATTAAATAAAGGCTATATGGGTGGGTCTATTTTGATAAAACCCTTTTTCACAGATAACAATCTTGTTTTAGTTTGCGCGCTTGTTTTTGATCCAGGAAATGCCAAAAGAAATCATATCAAAGAATTTGAATCTATTTTATAATTAATTTTTTGATTACAGGTTCAAGCTGATCTTGTGTAATTTCAATTGCATAACACCCTTTAGCAAGATCTTTCAATGATATTTTATTTGAATAATTTTCTGTTGAATATACATTTTTACCTGTCATATTATAAATATTTACCACACATGAATTCCCGTATAACCCCTGTATTGTAATAAAGCCTTCTGAAGGGTTTGGGTAAATTTGAATGTCTTCTGATATGTTATTTACATATGTTGAATTGGTATTTAAATTACTTTCCCAAACACCTCTTCCAAATGTAGCCGCAACTATTTTTTGAGTATTATAATTTATTTCTAATTCAGTTACTACAACATTTGGTAAATTGTTCATATAAGGTACCCAGTCACTCATAGTATTGTCTTTATGATACACACCCACATCTGTTCCGATATAAATATCTCCATTTGCTTGTTTTTGATGTACTATACAATTAACTGGTAGATTTGGCAAGCCATTACCTGTTATGTTTGTCCAGGAATCACCCCCGTCAAATGACTCATAAACTTTATGATTTGCCTGGAATTCCGAGAAAGTAACAAATAGGTGATCTTCATCAAAGTAATCTACAGTAATATCAGAGAAATTAAAGTTTGGCAAACCCTGTTTAATATCTACCCATGTATTTCCTGCATCTTTCGTCCGTCTAATTTTGTTTAATGAAGCACTGTATATATAATCTTCATCTTGTGCAGCGAGAGCAATTGTTCTAACTGACGCCCCATTACTAACATTGTATGATATTGAATCCCATTGCCCCCCACCTGTTTGGGATCTGTAAATTTCATCATATCCAGCAACGATAATATTATTATTAATAGGGTGAATTTTCCATGGTGTAACCCATGCTCCGGAATAATTTACCGGTTTTATATTATCCCAATTATTTCCGCCATTATAACTTTTTCTTAGACCTCCATATTGTGATGTTGAATAAATAATATCATGATCATACATATCAATAGCGCACTCCATGCCATCAGAACCTCTAATTGCATCCCAAACGCCATTTGTTGTCATCTCTGTTCCATTATCTTGAGCACCAGCAACTACTCTTGAATTTATAGTGTTAGACAGTCCTATTTTGTAGAATTGAGAAATAGCCAAACCATCACTAATATCTATCCAGCTATTAAGGGTGTCCATGTACTCATATAAACCCCCATCATTTCCTGCATATGCAACTCCAGTTAATGGATTAAATTCTAGTGCGTGCTGATCAACATGCATGTATGAATAATTTGAACCATTACCACTACTTCCGCTAATATTCCAATTTACCCCCCCATCAATAGATCTCCATAAATTTATTCCACCTACATACAGTAGATTTTCATCTTCTGTTGAAACACCAAGGCTGAGATCATACCAAGATTGACCACCTGTGCTTGTTCCATCTGTTGACCTACCTAAAATATTTGGACTGTCAGATTGTAAAACCCAATTATCACCACTGTCGGTGGACTTATATAGCCCGTGTAAACTATAATCATTTTTGCAAAAAAGCACATATACAACATCTGGATTTGCGGGTGTTACAGCAATAAGCGGCCTGTTTCGATTTACTTGTGTTATTCCATTATTTGAAGGTATCCAAGTTATACCTCTATCTGTTGATTTATAGACCTCAGATGACCCTGTAGTTTGTTTTACCGCATATAAAACATTAGGGTTATTTGGTTTAAATTCTATATCTCTAAATCTTCCAATTAAGTTCCCGCCATTGCTATTTAAGCCCATTGACCATGTTTGCCCACCATCTGGACTTATCATAATTCTTTCATCTGTTACAGCAAAAAGACTATCAGTATAATTAGGGTGTATTAAAATTTTATTTACCATTTTATTTGATGGAACTGGAAATTGCATTCCTGTAGTGTCCCATGTTGCTCCCCCGTCTGTAGATTTTAAGATACCAATTGAATACGTATCACTTGCATGAGCATCTCCCGTTGTAATATACATTTCTTGAGGATTATTCGGATTAATTGCAATGTATGAAACTCCTATTACAGGAAGATTATCTGTATTCGTTGACCATGTTTGCCCTCCATCAGTTGTTTTCCACAATCCACCACCAGGTGAGCCAACCCACATTATATCTTTATCAAAAGGATCAAAAGCAATACAGTTTATCCTTCCATTACCTCTTTTTTTGCCATTTGACAAAATTATAGGAGTATTTATTGGGCCTAACTCTACCCAATCACTATTGCTTATTGATTTTAAATTTTCAATTTTTCTTTTTTCTTTCAACCATTCTCTATATAGTTGTTCATTTGGTATTCCCATACCATTAGATGACCTTTTAAGAATAAAGTCTAGATTTCTAGCATATGGCTTATAACCATTTCCTTTAGTATATTTTACCTCTTTTTTGTATTGGTCAAATGCAGCTTGTTTATCAATAAAATTTGCATTTGGGTTTTGCTTTAATAGTTCTGTCTCCCATACTTGTCCATTTACAGAAAGAAATGATAAACAAAAGATAATTAGAATATAATTTTTCATGACTTAAAATTTACTTGTCAAAGATACGACAAAATTTCGACCACTACTACTTATTCCTGAACCAAAGGTTTTGTAATGTGCATCTAGTAAATTATTTATTGAAAATGAACAAATGATATTTTCAGTAATTGTTTTGTCGTAAATTAAATTAAATATTTGCCAGGGGGGATTTCCATCAATGGTTGCTTCGTTAAGATTGTCAACTCCATTGTAGTCATATTCACTTTCATTTTTCCAGTCACAATAATTATAGATTAAGCTTATGTCGCTAGCCTTGACTTTTTTACTTAAGCTTATTTTCAAATTTGTTGGCGGAATGTGAGCCAATGGCTGATTATTATTATTCTTGCCTTTAAGATAATTAAGCCAAAAATCAATATTAAAGCCTCTTATATCATTAAATGATGCCCCAACACTCAGGCCAGTAATTTTGGCTGATTCAATATTTTGATTCATTTGTACTCTCATAATTTCTCCATCATACATTATTGAGTCCTCACCATTTATATTGCTGTTTGTTCTTTGTATCGCATCTTTTAAATTTGTAATAAAATACTGTCCTTCAATTCTTATTTTTTGATTACTATATATTAGTGTATATTCTTGATTATTTGTTTTCTCTGGCTTCAAATTGTTATTTGGAATAACAACGGACATATCATTTTTAGAAAATATTTTGCCAACATCATCTATATTTGGGTTTCTAAAGCCTATAAAATAGGAAAGGCTTGCAGATATTTTATTTGATATTTTTTGAAGGATTTGTAATGAAGATACTAATGCTTTATTTTCCGTTTCTATTTCATTAAAAGGCAAATCGATAATTGTATTATTATTAAACATGGCTTTAAGTGAACTAATATTATATCTTTCACCAAGAAATAGTGTGCCTCCTTTATAAAGATTAAATTTCGCTTGGGCATAAATTGAGGCGTCAAAAATTTCACTACCACCATCTGGATATCTTGTGGTGTTAAAAAAGTCTTCTCCTAAACTGTTACTTAAAGTTGCCGTCGATTTTACATGCTGTTTTCTAATACTAAGCCCATAATTCAGCTTTGTTTTTTTGAAATCTTTTTTTACGTCTGCTATTGCATCAAAAATTAATACTTCTTCATACCTATTAGATTTTAGCTCATCATTTGCTTTTTGTTTATGCCTAGATTCATTCACAGTTTGCCAAGAACCAATAATTGAGAGTTCATCTAATATGATAAAATTAGCTTTCTTGTTTATTTTTAATGATTGACTAAACTTTTCTTGTGGCCCATAATACCAACTTTGATATTTTCTTTCACCGTCCTGAATGTCATTTAGCCTGTCAAATCTTGAAATTTTAGATGTTCCAGAAAATTGAGTATTAAGGCTTAGTGATATTTTTTTATAATTTTTCAAATATACTTTTTGAATAACATCATATTTGCTATATGCTGTTTTTAGTTGCTCATTCCCATCAGTTATTATCGGCTCATTTCCCCAGTCTTTATATCCGTGAAACCTGTTTTTACCCATTCTTAGATTTCCGTTTTTTTCAATTCCAAAGCCATTTATAATTATAAATCTTCCTTTTTCCACTAGATTAATATATTTTAATGAGCTTGCTGAGCTACTGCTTTCATGTTTTTGTTCAATAATATTATTAAATTTTGAAAAAGAGTTTTCATTTATTGTATTAATTACAATAGCCCCACCCATTGCTCCATCACCATAAACTGTTGCAGATGGTCCGGTTACAATATTTATTTTGTCAATAAAAAAAGAATTAACAACATTAGAGCTTTGCACATGACCACTTCTATATATGGCATTATTTAAAGGGATGCCATCTACAACTAAAAGTAGTCGATTTGCTTCCATGCCTCTAAAATTGGGGCTCCCTCCACCCGATTGACTTTCTTGAACATTAATTCCCAAAGACTGCTGAAGAAGATCTGCTGTAGACTTTACTTTTAGTTTTTCTATAGCTTTTCTATCTATAGTGTTTTTAAGAACTGGACTTGAGGTTAATGGTTTTTTAATCTCTTCAAAGTTTATAGTTTTTAGCATATATTTATTTTGCTCTAAATATATGGTATCAGGAGTTTTATTTTTAATAAATTTTTTTGAAATGAATCCAATATGCTGAATTATTAGTTCATCGTTATTTTTAAATATACTTATATCTGCTAAGCCACTAGAATCACTAATTGTGCCCTTTTCTTTACATGAAATATTAACCTCAGAAACAGGTAGACTATTGATTTTATCAAGCAATAGGATACTCTGAGATTTTGATGAATAGCATATAAGTGCGCAAAATATTATAATAGATTTTTTCATTTTACTGCAGAGATAATATTACATTATATGATTTTATGTTAGAAAGGTTATAGTGATGATAAGTGAAATATTCAAAAATATTTTCAATTAATTCTTGTCTGTTTTTAGCAGGAATATTTACTTTCTCTTTTTTAATAATTTTTTTCAAATACACTAGGTTTTCTCCTTTTAAGCTTAGCTCACCAGCGACATTCTCTTCTGTAAAAATACCATTGTTAAGATTGAAAAAATCAAAATGCATATTTTCTGTTGAGGGGTAAATTCCAAGAAAGTTGGAAAGTCTGATCATAAATTCCAGACAGAAAGTATCATCTATTTTTTTTTGCTGATCAATATCGATATTTGTTTGCCAGATAAACTCAAATAGCGCTTTGTTTCTTTCTGAATCGATAAGTGTTTTTGATAAAACTTCTGAAATAAATGTTCTAATTAATTTTTTTTTGAATGTATTATCTTGAAATGCATAGCCTAGATTTATTTCTTTTAAAAACTGAATTTCTTTTTTGATGTTGTTTTTACCACTAATACTTATTAGGCTTTGACTATCAAGTAATGATATTTTATTTTTTGATTTTTTGCTTTTAGACCGTTTAATACTATAGGATTTTAACCCAAACTCTTCTGTAAAAATTTTTGCAATTACTGCCCCTTCTCCATATTTATAACTCAATAGAGAAATTGCTCGACATTCATAATCCATTATTTAATAAATAGTATTTTACTTATCATTTTTTCATATCCATTTTCATCAGTACTAAACACCAAGTATATACCGCTACCAACTCTTTCACCACTGTAGTTATTTCCATCCCAATTTGCCTGCCCTCCCCTTGCGGTTGTTTGATAGACCAATTCCCCATTCAAATCAGTAATTTTCACTTTGGCGTTTTTTATTAATTTATTTATTGCAATATTTCCGCTATAATTTTCTCTCACAGGATTAGGAAAAACGTATGTTTCTGACTGAGCAATTTCACCTTTGGTAGCATCAGATCTATAAGAAATTAGCCCTTTATTTGTTCCAATGAATACCTCTCCATTTTTATCATTAATTGCAATATCTATAATCTTATTAGAGAATAATGGGCTATTATCTTTAGTGAAATGGTGAATCTCTTCTGTTCCATCTTCCGAAAGCAAATATACTCCAGCTGCTTCAGTTCCTATCCACTTTCTATTTGCTCCATCTACTTTTATGCAGTTAATTTTTTCACTACTTAAAAGGTATTGTCCATACTCTCCTTCCTGTATTAATATTTGCTGTGAATCAAAATTATATCCTGAAAAAACTAACTCGGGGTTATAAAAAACACTCACCCCCAAATCCGACCCTACCCATATTTCCCCGTCTAAATCTAATTCAATTGTTCTTATTTTATTTGAGGCAAGATTCCCATTACCTATAGAGTTATTCAAAATTTTATATTCATCATCTTGAACATTTTCAATTGTATTATTGTCATTATAAACAAATAGTCCTTTTTCAAAGATTATTCCCCATTTATTATTCATCCGATCAATTATTAGCTCATCAAAATAAAGGCCATCAATATTTTGATTCATGCTGAATGAGTACCATTCATTATTTGCTGTTTTCACAAACAGAGGTTTTTGCACTTGTGAGTTCAAACCCCAAAGATTATTGTTGTTATCAAATTTTAAATCTGAAATTTGAATCCTATTATTTGAATAGAATGTTGTGTCAAGTATACCCCCAGTATTATAATAGCCATATTTTATTATGTGGCTCTCGTTTTGCATAACTGAAATACCATTATACCATGATGCAAAATAGTCTTTTTCATTAAAGCTAGTAACCGCCACAATATCTCTTGCTCTATTTAATTGGTCGAAATTTAAATTTTTCCAATCATTATTTGTTAAATATGATGCGCCATCATTGTTTAATTGATTTACAGCAAAGTTCATATGCCCACCATGACAAATAAAGAGTTTTTCATCGATAATTTCTAGACTGTATATTTCATTTGTTTTGGGGCTATTAACGCTAATCACATCTGAGATGTTTTCATTTGTGTAATTAACCAAACCATTTGAATTATCAGCGACCCATGCCTCATTAATATTTCTAAAATCACATGCATAGGCATTACCAGAAACAAGTATTTCATTGATTTGTAAACTATTATTAATATTAACAATTCTATTGCTATCAGCAATGTATAAGCCAAAATCCGTTTCTTTAACATTCGGCCTATATAGACTGGTTGGTGAAAATTTTTCCCAATTATTGTTTTTTATTAAAATTGAGTCCTCTTCTAGATCAACTATTGCAATAGCATTGCCATTTAAATTGTTTATTGATTTATAGCTTTCATTTATTAAAGCTATATTTTCAAATAGGGTGTCTTTTGTCCATTGCCCAAAATCGGATAAAAATAAATTATCTTTTTCGGCGAAATAAATCCCTTCTGATGTAGCTACATAAATATTATTATTAATTATAGACGCTTGATTTATTTCTTTAAATTCACCATTTTCTCCTATTTTATAAGTGTCTTTTGTTTCTTTTCTTATAAGATCAAGAACTACTAAGCCAAAGGTGCACGAAAGGTATGCAAGGTTTTCATCAAAAAAGATATTATTAATTTTTTTTAGGCCATTAATTTCTTTTCTTTTTATGTCAGAAATATTATAAACATCATCATTTTGTAATAAGTCAATATTGCAATTTTCATAGCTTATCACTAGTGTTTTGTTTTGCTTATTATATGCAATCTGTGTTATTTCATTGTCTGATAAGCCATTTATTTTTGAAACCCTGTTGACACTATTATCTAGTGTATTATAGAAATACAGTCCGCCTTGAGCTACACAATATATTTTTTCTTCAGCAATAGCAACATCAGTTGTTTGGTTATAGGCAAGATAATCTTTCCAATGCCCAACAGGCACATCCTGTGAAAATAAGGAGATTGGAAGTAAAAGAAGTATTATTCTTATCATTCAGCAATTATAAAATATTTTACACTTAAGTTAACCTTAATTAATTAAAAAAATTGTACGTATTAATTCTTTGTTAGTTTTGTATTATCGGCCCAGTAGTTCAACTGGATAGAATTTCAGATTTCGGCTCTGACGGTTGGAGGTTCGAATCCTCCCTGGGTCACAATAGCTTAATTTATTTTACAATAATTTCTTTAATAATTTTACCGTTGTTAAGTCTTTTTAAAATTAGCCTATTAGGCTCTATTCTACACTTTTCACCTAAAATGTTAAAATACCCAATAATTTTTTCTATTTCGCTATAATCTTGAGTGCTTGAAGGACATTGAATGTATACCGTGTCGCTGTAGTAAATTTGATCATTCAGCTCGGACTCAATATCAATTACTATGTGTAAATCCCCGCTAGTATTCGGCGTTACGTATAGATTGGTAAAATTTATGTCACTTGTATATCCAGCTGTATAATTGTTTCCGTCATTTGGAGATGTTGTAGATACCCTAACACCTGAGGATGTGTTTTCTATAGCAAATATCCCTATTAGGTCCCCATTAGAATCAAATGAATTAATTATTGCATAGTTAGGGCCTGCAATTAAGCCTACTCTTAATGTTGAGTTAATATTTTGAGTTGATGAATTAAACACAGCATATCCTACTGAATCACCGGTGCTTACAGATGAAATATTAAAATATCCACCATCTGTTGTTATTGTGCTATTCGCAATATCTGGCTCATTGGTTACTTGATTGATTTGAACGAGTAAGCTTGTTGGCGTATTACATATGTTTGCCCCTAGTGTTGTGCTAATTATTGGATTAAACGGTGCTGGAATAAATGATGAGGTAGTGAAAATTTCGCTAGATGACCACAAAGACCCCATATTCAAGGTAGAATCATGAAATGCCATTATTTGCCACTCATATGTTGTGTTTTGTTGCAGAACAGGAATATTTGTTGAATCAACACTTCCATTTACCAAGCTAAGATTTGACCAAGTGTTAGTGTTTAAAATCCTGTAGTGTATTTTATACCTATGAGCAGAATTTATCAAATCCCAATTTGCCTGAGCAGACATATGGGTTATATTGCTGGTTATCAAATTATTAGGTGTTGGACATAGGGTTGTAGATGTAAAAAATGTATCAATTTGTGACCAATTTGAAAAATTATTGATGGTGTCGCAGTGTGCTCTAATTTGCCATATATATGTAGCTTGATTGACTAAATTATTTAGTGTTTTTGATGTTAATAATGAATCAATATTATTTTTATATGACCACGGGCTTGTTCCCATTTCTTTATATCTTATTTTGTAATGATTAACACCACTTACGTTATCCCAATTTAGTTGAGCACTAAAAAAATAGATATTATCAGAAAATGTATTTTGAGGCACACTACACTGTCCTATTGATTTTAGACAAAAAACCATTGAAATTAATATTGCTATTAAAGTTTTGATCATTCAACAAATTTACAAATTAATGTATTATTTGTGATTTTTGAATATGTATATAGTGCTTGAGAATTCGTAAATTTTCAAATAAGCAAGAACATTAGAAACTAAACCTATAAGAAACCCCTTAAAATACTGCTTTTTTCCACTTATATATTCATTGCTTAGCATTGAAACATAAAAAGCGTCATACCTCATGCCAATTTTATTTTCAAGTGTAAAGCCGTATTTTTTAAATAAATCCTCAATAGTTTTTGGAGAAAAATGATTAATATGTATTGGTAGGTCCCAAGCAGCCCAATATTTTTGGTAAAATTTTGAATCAAAGGATTTGTGATTAGGAACAGCAATAATTGCATACCCATTATTTTTTAAAATATTAGACAAATTATTTACTGTTTTATGAATATCATATACATGTTCCAACACATGCCACATGCTTATGCTGTCAAAGCTTTTTTCTTTAAACTGATTCAGCTCGGTATTTTCTTTAATTTCTAACCCATAATTTTCAATAGCCATTTTTCGTGCTATTTCAGATGGTTCAATACCTACTGTTTTTATCCCTTTATCATTACAAGATTTCAAAAATTCTCCAGTACCACAACCAATATCAAGATGTTTTTTTGTTTTAGTTGTGTTGATCAATAATTTAGTTTTCATTTTTACAGCTCTTTTTCTTACAGTTTGGTATAAAACGCTGAAAAACCCATCCTTTTTGTTAGTATGTGATAAGTAATTGTCGCTCAGATAATATTTACCTATGTTTTTTTCTTCTGGCCTTGGATTTGTAAAGAGAAAACCACAATTGTCACATTTATCAATATTAAAAGCTTGCTTAGATGTACTATAATCCTTTGATTTGATGAATAAATTAATACTATTACTGTTGCATAGTGGACATTTGTTTAATCTAATCATCTTCCCATGTATATTAATAATATATTGATATCAGAGGGAGAAACGCCACTTATTCTACTTGCTTGACCTATTGAATTAGGCTTTAGACTACTTAGTTTTTCTTTTGCTTCTGTTGAAATTGAATGAAGTTTATCGTAATTAAAGTCTTGTGGTATTTTAATGTCTTCTAATTTTTTTAATTTTTTAGCTGTTTCTTCTTCTTTATCCAGATATCCTCCGTATTTTATTTTTATCTCAGCCTGCTCAATTGCCTCTTCTGAAATTTTATTTATTTCTAAAAAATTGCATAATTGATTTGAGATTTTTAAATCTTCAAATTTTATATGTGGTCTTGACAAAAATGAAATTAATTTTTTCTTTTGTTTTACTTTTGCGCTTTTTCTTTTTTCTAATACTTTATTTATTATTTCAGGTTCAATATTTTGCTTTTTAAGAAATTTTACGAGTTCATTAGTCTCTTTTATTTTTCTTTCAAGCTTGTCTAGCCTAGTTTTACTTGCTAAGCCCAGCTCATAACCTTTTTTTGTTAGCCTCTCATCCGCATTATCTTGTCTGAGAAGTAATCTATATTCAGCTCTTGAAGTAAACATTCTATAAGGTTCTTCAGTTCCTTTTGTTATTAAATCATCTATTAATACACCTATATATGCGTCAGATCTACTTAATGTAAATTCTTTTTTGTTTTTCGTTTTTTGATTTGCATTTATCCCCGCTATTAATCCTTGACATGCAGCTTCTTCATATCCTGTGGTACCATTTATTTGTCCACAAAAGAATAGGTTTTCAATAATTTTTGTTTCCAATGATAATTTAAGTTGAGTAGGGGGAAAATAATCATACTCTATAGCATAACCCGCTCTAAACAGTTTTACATTTTCTAATCCTTTTACTTTTTTTAAGGCTTCTATTTGTACATGCTCGGGTAAGGATGTTGAGAATCCGTTGAGGTATATCTCAATAGTTTCCTTTCCCTCAGGCTCTATGAATAATTGATGTCTATCCTTCTCTTTAAATCGTGTTATTTTATCTTCTATTGAGGGGCAATACCTTGGCCCCAACCCTTTTATTCTTCCAGTAAACATTGGGGACTTTTCAAATCCTTTTTCAAGTATTTTATGAACCTCTTTTGATGTATATGTTATAAAGCAACTATGCTGTTTTTCAATTTTATTTTTTTCCAAATACGAAAAGCATTTATATTTTTCATCTCCCTTTTGCTCCTCTGTTTTTGAATAATCTATTGACCTCCCATCTAATCTGGGTGGTGTTCCAGTTTTCATTCTGCCATGAGTAAATCCAAGATCAATTAGTTGTTTTGTTATTCCTTCAGCTGCAGGTTCACCAGACCTTCCTCCTTTATAGTTTTTTTCTCCTAGATGTATCAGACCATTTAAGAATGTTCCATTACAAAGAATAATGCTTTTACCCATTATTTCTACTCCCATCTTTGTAATTACACCAACTGCTTTTTTTTCTTTAATCTTTATGTTTTTTACACTATCTTGATAAAAGTCGATATTTTTATTTTTTTCTAGGGCTAATCGCCATTCTCTTTCAAATAATTTTCTATCACATTGAGCTCTAGGACTCCACATTGCTGGACCCTTTGATTTATTTAGCATTCTGAACTGTATCGACGAACGATCAGTTACAATTGCAGACATTCCACCTAGTGCATCTATTTCTCTTAATATTTGACCCTTTGCAATTCCGCCCATTGCTGGATTACATGACATTCTTGCTATTGTCTCTAAGTTTTGTGATATCAGCAGAACTCTTGAGCCAAGAGTGCCTGCGGCATGCGCAGCCTCACATCCTGCATGTCCGCCCCCAACAACAATTACATCATATTTTTTTTTATATTCCATAATGTTTCACGTGAAACAATACACTATAAGTAACTGAAAATCAGTATTTTAGTACATTTCTAGATAATAATTTTCTTTTTTTCTTATTCTTTTTTTCTCTTTTTCGTTTTTATCATCATATCCTAAAAGGTGTAATAAGCCATGAGCCATAACCCTGCGTAGCTCATCTTCTAATTTAACTTTATATTTTTTAGAATTTTCTTTGACTCTTTCTATGCTAATTACTATATCTCCGCTTATTTTTTTGTTTTCTGAATTATCAAAAGTAATGATATCAGTAGAATAGTCATGATTTAAATAAGTTTTATTGAAATGAATCATTCTCTTATCGCCTACTATTAGAAAATTTAAATTTTGAATTTTACTACCTTCTTCAAATGCTACTAAATTAAGCCATTCTTTAATTCTTCTTTTTTCTTTAAGAGAATATTTTATTTCTACTTCAAACTGAATCATTATTTCTCTTTACTTATTGAATTAAAATATTTTCTTACTTCTTTCTTATAATAAGGTTTAAGATTTAGAGGATTTATATTAATTAGTTCTAATTGTTTCTTTTTCTCTTTAAGCATTTTGTTATAATCACTATTTTGCCTACTATCATTTATCAGCCACTCATTAGATTCTCTTTTTTCTTCTTCCCCTTCTTCTTTTTTTGCTTTTTCATAATCAATAAAATTTTCTATCAACTGATCAAGTCTTTCAAAGGTCATATTCGAAATATTATTATTAATAATATCATACTCGTTTTCCTCCATTTGTTTTTTCATTTCATCAATAAGTTTAGATCCTTTTGAGCCTTGCTTATTATTCTCAAGCTTCTCAAGTTCACTTTTGATTAAGCCTTGCTTTCTTGCAAGCTGCATGAGGTCTTTGCTTGACATTTTATTTTTACCTTTATTTTTTTGTCCGTTTTGCTTCCCATTTTTCATGTTTTTATTAAGCTGTTTCTGAGCTTTTTTAATTTCGGACATTGACGGATTATTAGAGTTTTTAGGATTATTGCAATTTTTAGGTTTTTTACAGCTCGATGGCATCATGCTTAGATCCATTTGCATACTTTTTAAAATTTCTGATAAAAGCAAAGCAAGGTTGTTTGCCGATGTCATAACAAATTGTTGTTTTTCAGCTGATTTTTTAACTCTACGTTCTTCTAAAAAGTTTTTAGATTCATTCATGTTATCTTTAATTAGAGTAATTTCAGAGTTGATTTTTGATTGTATTTTAACAACTCTTTTACTTAAAGCAAATAAGGAATCTTCAATAATTTTACTATCTAAAACTAATTTTTGTTGCTGCCTAACAAGTGCAATAAATTCAGAACTTGTTACTTTAGTTTTTTGTGTTTTTTCAATCAGTTTCTCCTGACTAAATGAGAGAATAATAAGGTTATCAAGTATCTCTCGAAGTGTTTCTATATTTTCAATTTGCATTTCCTCACTATTACTTTCAAGCATTGAATTTAGCATGTTTTCAAGTTTTTCAAGTTGCTCAATACTTTCTTGTTGTTTTTTACTTGATTTTTTGTTTTGATTTTTATTTAAATCTTCCTTACTTTCTTTCATTAGTTCACTAATTTTTTCTTGTGTCTCTTCTGTTTCAGGTATTTTATTCTTGTTTTCAAGTTTATTATTTTTCTCTTTTAATTTATTAATAGATTCTTTTAATGAATCCATTTCTTTTTCAAGTTCATCTTGTTTTTTTGACAATTCATTATTATTGAGTTTTTTTGAATCCGTTTCTTCTTTTAGAGACTTTTGTTCTTCTTTAATTTTATTTATCTTTTCAACTATTTCTTCAGTTTTTTGTTCGAATTCTAATTGTTTAAATAACTCTAGCTCACGATCAAGTTCTTTTTCAAGATCCTCATTTTCAGTATCTAATTTGTCTAATAGTTCTTTTAATTTTTCTTTATCATCTTCGTCTAATAACTGTTCAAATTCTTCTAGTAATTGTTTCATTTCTTCGTCAATTACATTTTCCATCAATTCCTTTAGTTGATTTTGTTTTTCTAGTATTGAAGGATTTAGTTCAGATTGTTTTTTATTTTGTATTTCATTTAATTTTTTATTTTCTTCTATTTCTCTTAGAATTTCTTTTTGCTTATTTAAAATTTCCTTTGCTTTTTCTTTCTCTTGCCAGCTAAGCATCTTTTTATTGAGCATTTGCTTATTAAATTTTTCTATTTCATTTCTTAGATCACTAGCCTTGTTTGCTGATTTGTCAAGACTGCTTTTTAGCTCTTTATTTATTTCATCTTTTTCAACTATAAGTTCTTCTTTTGTTTTTTTCTTAAATACGAAATCTTGGCTTTTTGTTTTTTTATTTCCATTTATAAGATCATTATCCCAGACTTCAAAATAATAATTTACTTTGTCCCCCTCATTTAAATCCAAACTATTAAAGTCATATTCGTAAAAGAATGTTTCTTCTATTTCTTTCTTTATTTTAATATTTTCAAAATGTTTTTTAACTTCATTATTTGAAATTATGTCATAATTGAATGTTAATTTACTTATACCATAATCATCATTTAATATACCATCAAAAGTTACGACATTATTAATACTGTCAATTAATGGATTTATATTTATTGCTGGAAAGTTGTCTTTAATTAAATCAACTTTAAAATTTATTGTATCTCCGATATCATATATATTTTTGTAGGATACATTGATTTTTTTTATAGTTCTTATTTCAGAGCTATGTTCAAAAATACCCCTTACTTTTTCTTTGTATGTTTTTTTGTTTATTTCAAATAGAACACTGTCTACATTCTCATATTCAATTATCCATTTAACTAATGATCCTTCTGCTACGGCAATATCTTCCAGACTATTATATTTTTCATTTTCAAGCCTAGTATATTTAGGTGGAATAATTATTGTTGTAACATCTTTTATTATAGGCTTTGGTATTACTTTTATTTTATAGTTTTTTGATTTATAACCCCCACCATTTATTCTAAAGATTTTATTTTTTTGAATATTTTTAAATAAGTATTGATGTGTATTTTTATTCTTATTATGCATTAAAAAACGATTATTTTCATACTCAATTAAAAAATTATTTGGGATTTCATTTCCTTCAATTTTTATTTTTAATAAATAATCGTTGTACTGCTCGGCTAATAATTCTTGTTCAAAAATTATATTGTAAGGGGCTTCAGGCTCAAAAAAAGTATTGTGCTTAATTATTCTTTCCGAGCTATCAGTGATCACGTGTTTTTTTCCGCTGATAAATAAAACAAATAATAATATAAATGGAATTAAGAGCCAGTTACCTTTTTTAATGTTTGATTTAAAATTAATAGCATTTAAAACTGGAACTGGAGAAATTGAAGCGGTTTTTTGATCTATGCTTGCATTAATAAGATCATTATTTTCATTCATTTCAACAAGCTCCAACACATTTAATAATTTATCGTCAATTTCCTTAAAATGATTCCCAATAATTTTTGCTGCATCTTTATGCTTTAGCCCTTTGCTTATTTTTAAAAGCTGCAAAATAGGAGCTAAAATAAATTTTGAAATAATAATACTGTTAATGATTATATATGTCCAAAAAAGAAAAGTCCTGAACATTACATCAAAATTCATATAGTGCTCAAGTATAGAGATAAAGATAAATAAGACTAATAATGATAATAATGTAAGTATACCCCCTCTAATAAGCTGATTTAGATAGTATTTCCTAATAAACTTATCAAGTTTGCTATATAAAATTTTTCTGTTTTCCACTACTGCAAAAATACAATTTTAATATACTCAAATTTCCATTAAATATATCTTAAACACTATCTTTGTTAAAAATTATAATAATGTCAAAAGTTAGAGTTCGATTTGCTCCCAGTCCAACTGGACCGCTTCATATTGGTGGGGTCAGAACTGCCTTATATAATTTTTTATTTGCTAAAAAAAATAATGGAGAGCTCATATTAAGAATTGAAGATACGGATCAATCAAGATTTGTTGAAGGAGCAGAGGACTATATTATAGATTCATTAAAATGGTGTGGGATTAATTTTGATGAAAGCGTTTTGCATTCAGGTGATTATGGGCCATATAGGCAATCGGAGAGAAAGAGTATTTATTATAAGTATGCTCAGTTATTAATTGAAAGTGGTAATGCTTATTATGCTTTTGACACCACAGAAGATTTAGATGATATGCGAGAGCGTATGAAAAAAGCAGGAGTACCCTCTCCTCAATATAATACCATTACAAGAAATAGCATGAAAAATTCTATTTCACTTTCAAAAGACGAGGTCCAATCTCGTTTAGATAATGGTGAAAAATATGTTATTAGAATTAAGATGCCCCGAAATGAAGAGGTTAGGCTGCATGATTTAATAAGGGGATGGGTTGTTGTTAATACAAATAACATGGATGATAAGGTAATTTATAAATCTGATGGAATGCCAACTTATCATTTAGCTAATGTAGTAGATGATTACTTAATGAATATATCTCATGTGATTAGAGGGGAGGAGTGGCTTCCGTCAGCCCCCTTACATGTTTTATTATATAAGTATTTGGGCTGGGAAGATAAAATGCCAGAGTTTGCCCATCTTCCATTAATTTTAAAACCAGACGGAAATGGCAAGTTGAGTAAAAGAGATGGTGACAGACTTGGATTTCCTGTTTTTCCTATTGAATGGAAAAACCCTAAAAACAATGAAATAAGTTCAGGATACAGAGAAAGCGGCTATTATCCAGATGCTTTTGTAAATATGTTAGCTTTTTTAGGATGGAACCCAGGAACTACTCAAGAAATTTTTTCTTTGGAAGAGCTTGTTGATGAGTTTACATTACAAAGAGTTGGAAAAGCGGGTGCTAAGTTTGATTTTGACAAAACCAAATGGTTTAATCAACAATACTTACGAGCTAAGGATAACAGCCAGCTTGCTGCGGAATTACAAACTATTTTAAAAAATAATAATTTAGAAGTTGATAATAATTATGCTAAAAGAGTATGTAATGAACTAAAAGAAAGAGCCACTTTTGTTTTTGATATGTGGAATGAGGGAAAATATTTTTTTGAGTCACCCAAAAAATATGATGAAAAAACAATACGTAAAAAATGGAAAGCAGAAACTCCAATGAGATTATTAGAATTAAAAGAAAGATTAAAAAGCATTGTTGATTTTAGATCTGATAAAATTGAACAAATATTTAAGGACTTTTTGCTTGAAAATAATATTGGCATGGGGCAATTATTACCTGTGTTTAGGCTTGCCTTAACAGGTATAGGAATGGGACCTTCTTTATTTAATATTGCGGAAATAATAGGAAAGGAAGAAACAATCCAAAGATTAGAAAATGCATTAAAAAATATTAAATAATGGGTTTAATTAAGGTAGAAGGAATCAAATTATATGCTTACCATGGTCATTTACCAGAAGAAGCTGTCTTGGGAGGACACTTTGTTGTTAATGTTTACGCAAAAGCAGATACTTTAAAAGTCGAAAAATCAGATGATTTGAACGATACGGTTGATTATGTTAAAATTATTGAGATTGTAAAGAAGCAAATGGCTATTAGGTCAAATATGATTGAACAACCAGCAGCAAGAATAGCAGATAATATTCTTTTACTTAATCATGTAAATTCAGTAAAGGTAGAGCTTGAAAAACTAAACGTTCCAATCAATGCTAATTTTGATAGAATTTCTGTCACAATTGAAAAGAGTAAAATTTAAAAAAGATTAGATAGAGCTAATTTTTCTGAAATCTTTGATTCAAGCTCTGAAATTTTTATTCTTTCCTGAGTCATATCATCCCTATTTCTTAAAGTTATTGTGTCATTTTCAAGAGATTCATGATCCACTGTAATACAATATGGAGTCCCAATAGCGTCCTGTCTTCTATATCTTTTACCTATAGAGTCTTTTTCTTCATATTGACAAGAAAAATTAAGCTGAAGTAATTTGATAATTTCTCTTGCTTTTTCTGGTAAATTATCCTTTTTTGTAAGTGGTAGAACAGCTAATTTTACTGGGGCAATTTGAGGAGGTATCTTTAAAACAACTCTACTTTCATTATTTATTTTTTCTTCTACATAAGCACTGCTTAAGACAGCTAAGAACATTCTATCTAGTCCTATAGATGTTTCAACAACATATGGTACATAGTGCTCATTAATTTCAGAATCAAAATATTGCATCTTTTTGCCAGAATGCTGCATGTGTGCTTTTAAATCAAAATCAGTTCTGGAGTGAATCCCTTCTAATTCTTTAAATCCAAAAGGAAATTTAAATTCGATATCACAGGCAGCATTTGCATAATGGGCAAGGTTTTCATGGTCATGGAATCTATAATTATCTACCCCTAGATTTAAATTTTCATGCCATTGTAGCCTAGATTTTTTCCAATAATCATACCACTTTATTTCATCGCCAGGTTTAACAAAAAATTGCATTTCCATTTGCTCAAATTCTCTCATTCTAAAAATAAATTGTCTAGCTATGATTTCATTTCTAAATGCTTTACCGATCTGTGCTATTCCAAAAGGGATTTTCATTCTTGATGATTTTTGCACATTTAAAAAATTTACAAAAATACCTTGAGCTGTTTCAGGCCTTAAATATATATCTGAACTTGTTTCTGAAGTAGACCCAAGTTCAGTTTTAAACATTAAATTAAACTGCCTTACATCAGTCCAATTTGATGTGCCTGATATTGGGCATTTAATTTCTAATTCTTCAATCAGTAACTTAACACTTTTTAAATCATTCTTTGATAAGAACTGTGTTAATTTTTCATTAATGTCTTTAATTTTATTTTTTCTCTCAATAATTCTGGTGTTTGTAGAAACAAACTGTTCTTTGTTAAAACTATCACCAAACTTTTTGCTAGCTTTCTCTACATCTTTTTGAATCTTATTTTCAATTTTTTGAGTAAAATTTTCAATTAAAACATCAGCTCTATATCTTTTTTTGGAATCTTTATTGTCAATCAATGGATCATTAAAAGCATCAAGATGACCCGATGCTTCCCATGTTGTTGGGTGCATAAAAATTGAAGAATCAATACCAACTATATTTTCATGCATATTAACCATAGATTTCCACCAATAATTTTTGATATTATTTTTTAATTCAACCCCATTAGGACCATAGTCGTATGCCGCCGACAAACCATCATAAATTTCTGATGACTGAAAAATAAAACCATATTCTTTACAATGTCCTATGATTTTTTTGAATAAATCCTCTGAGTTTAGCATGTCACAAATCTAATAATTCTCAATTTATAATTATGTAAATTTACAATATGATTGAAATTGGAGATAAAATTATTTCAAAAGAAATTTTTGAAAAGGAATTTGTATGTGACCTTCGTTCTTGTAAGGGAGCATGTTGTGTTGAGGGCGATTCTGGAGCCCCTTTATTAAAATCAGAAATTAAGGAATTACAAAAAGCTTACCCAATTGTTAAGAATTATATGACTGATGAAGGAAAAAATGTAATAGAACAAAAAGGCGTATTTGTTGTAGACTCAGATAATGACATAACAACCCCATTAGTTAATAATAAACAATGTGCATTTGTGTATGAAAAAAATGGCGTTTCAAAATGTTCAATTGAAAAAGCTTTTAGTGAAAATAAAATAGATTTTAAAAAACCTATTTCTTGTCATTTATATCCAATAAGAATCACTAAATACAAAAATTTTGATGCTGTAAATTATGAGTCAATAAAGATATGTAGTCCTGCATGTGAATTAGGTAAAGAAATGCAAATGCCAGTTTATAAATTTCTAAAGGAACCTTTAATTAGAAAGTATGGGACTGAATTTTATAATGAACTAGAAGAAGTAAAAAAGGCTTTATAAGATTTATTTAAAAGCATTTTCACCAGTAATATCCAGACCAGTAATTAATAAATGAATATCATGTGTGCCTTCATAGGTAATAACAGACTCTAAATTCATCATGTGCCTCATAATAGAATATTCTCCTGTAATTCCCATCCCGCCTAAAATTTGCCTAGCTTCACGAGTAATATTTAATGCCATTTCAACATTGTTTCTTTTACACATAGAAATTTGTGCTGATGTTGCTTTATTTTCATTTTTTAATTGACCTAATCTTAATGTAATAAATTGTGCTTTAGTAATTTCAGTAATCATTTCAGCAAGTTTTTTTTGCTGAAGCTGGAAGCCAGCAATTGGCCTTCCAAATTGTATTCTTTCTTTCGAATATCTTAGGGCAGTATCATAACAATCCATTGCTGCGCCAATAGCACCCCATGCAATTCCATACCTAGCAGAATCTAAGCAGCCCAGAGGAGCTCCTAAGCCATCTTTATTAGGTAAAATATTTTCTTTTGGAATTTTTACATTGTCAAAAACAAGTTCACCTGTTGCAGACGCCCTAAGACTCCATTTGTTATGAGTTTCAGGAGTTGAAAAGCCTTCCATTCCTCTTTCAACAATTACACCTTTAATTCTTCCTTCTTCATTTTTTGCCCAAACAATTGCAATATCAGCAAATGGAGAATTCGAAATCCACATTTTAGCTCCATTTAATATAAAATGATCTCCCACATCCTTAATGTTGGTTGTCATACCCCCAGGGTTAGAGCCATGATCTGGTTCTGTTAATCCAAAACAACCCATTAATTCTCCAGTAGCTAGCTTTGGTAAATACTTTTTTCTTTGGACTTCATCTCCATATTTAAATATAGGAAACATTACAAGTGAAGACTGAACAGATGCTGTTGATCTAATACCACTGTCTCCACGTTCAAGTTCTTGCATAATAAGTCCGTAAGAAATATGATCAAGTCCAGACCCACCATACTCAGTTGGAATATAAGGACCAAAAGCTCCAATTTCACCAAGACCCGGTAAAATTTGGGATGGAAATTCTGCTTTTTGGCATGCCTCTTCAATTATTGGAGAAATCTCTCTTTTAACCCATTCTCTAGCTGATTCACGAATTAGTTTATGCTCTTCAGTAAGAAGCTCGTCCATATTGAAATAATCTGGAGCTTGAAAAAGATCTTGTTTCATTTGAATTATTTTTTATGCAAAAGTATCGTTTTTATAAAGATTAATAAACAACTAATTTATTTTATGTGCTTAAAAAAGTATTTTTGTTTTTAATATGATCCCATTATATCAATTTAGCTCAGATAATTCATCGATGTTTTTTTTAATTTTAATATCTTTTTTATCTATTGGACTTTTAAGAGCATTTTATTGGAAACACGCAAAACTTTTATTAATTGCTCCATTTCAATATAGATATGCAAGTCAATATTTAAGACAAGACAATGCATTTACTGAAAGAGTTAACTGGCTATCTTTCATAATTCTACTCATTAATTTTTCATTGGTTCTTGCTTTTAATGAACAAGTTTTATTTTTTGAAACTCCTCTATTCATAATTTCTTTAGTAGCGGCATTCTACTTTTTAAAGTATTATATAATTAAGTTTTTAGGCAATTTATTATTTATTAATGAAGTTGCAAGATTAACAGCTTTTTATACCTTTCTTTCAGATAAAGCATTAGCAATTTTAATAACACCATTAATATTAATTTTATATTATTTCTTCATAGATATAGATATTTTCATATTATATTTAATTTTCTTTTTTTCAATCTGTTTTCTTTTTTTTAAATTATACTGGATATGGAAGGCTGGAACAAATTCTTTCGGACTTTCTTCAATATATATATTTTTGTATCTTTGCATTCTAGAAATTTATCCTTTTGTATTAATTACAAAAGGATTTTTTTACTAAAGCAACTACGACATGTCTTCTTTAAAAGAAAAAGTAAAATCTATTTTGATTTCTCAGCCTGAGCCTGAAGGAAAATCTCCTTATGCTGCAATTCAAAAGAAATATAAGTTAAAAATTGACTATAGACCTTTTATACATGTTGAAGAAATTTCAACACTAGAATTTAGAGAGCAAAGAATAAGTATTTTAAACCATGACTGTGTAATATTTAC
>CAZJXE010000005.1:0-22820 GCA_964549835.1 uncultured Weeksellaceae bacterium | reverse complement strand
TTTTTGTTGATTTTTAATAAAGTTTATTTCCTTGTCATAATAAACCTTATAAATACTACTACAATCATTTTGAAATTGATTGATATCTCCTGTAAAAGAAAGTTGTGTGACTAGTTGGTTGGTTGCCCAAAAATTATTTTTAAAACTCGTAATGGAATCTGTTGATAATAAAACAATATTTGTATGTGTTTTTAATAATGAAGATAACTCCTTTTTATTAATTTGTAATACCTTAAAATTAGGCTCCGGCTTAGATATTCCGACAACATTATCACAAAAAATATCAAAAACAACATTTTTTATTTTTTCATCCCAAATATAATCTGATGCAACAAATAAAATTTCTGAATTAGATCCCGTAGAATTAGGCAATATTTTCTTTTGATCATTACAAGAAAGGATTATAATAAAAATTATAAAATAGATAAGTCTCATAATTAGGCTTCGGGAATAACGAGTTTAGAGCCAGGCTTTAAGGTATTTGATTTTAAGTTATTTAAACGTTTAATCTTTGATACGCTAACTCCGGAATACATACGGGCAATATCCCATAGTGTATCCCCCTTCTGGACAGTATATGATGACTTTGATGCTTTTATTTCATTAATCCCCCTAAGAACATCATCTGAAACATATAATACAAGCTTGTCGCCAATATTTAATTTGGTAGTAGTTAAATTATTCCATTTTTGAATCTGAAAGATCTTAATTTTATGGTTTTTGGCAATCTTTCCTAAATAATCTCCAGCAACTACAGAATAAAGCAGACGAGTTTCATCAATTAATATTTCCTTCTTATCAACTGCTGAAGCAAATATTTTGTAAGAATCATAATTTATAAAAAAATCAGTTACAGACTCTTTAGGTAATGAAATTTTTGAATTGATTGGATATACATTGTCCTTATATGATGGATTATAATATTGAATATCATCTTCAGACAAGCAGGTAATTTCTGATAAAATAGTAGTATTTAGCTGAAAGTCAATTGTTATGGTATCGGTACTAAATAAATTTATGTCAGTAGTATCTGAATAAATATTATAGAAATTATGATAATTCATTAAGTAAGCAATAGCAATAAATTTAGGAACATAGTTGCGAGTCTCTGTTCTTAATAAAGGTCTTAGATCCCAAAAATTATCATGACCTGTTTTGAGCATCAGTCTTTGTATATATCCAGGGCCTCCATTATAGGCGGCAAGAACTAGGTTCCAGTCGCCAAAAATGTCATATAATTTTAAAAAGTATTTGCATGCTGCATCAGTTGATTTGTATGGATCCAGACGCTCATCTATATAAGAATTAACATTAAGGCCATAAGCTTTACCAGTGGGGTACATAAATTGCCATAAACCTCGAGCGCCTGACTTAGAGCGTGCTCTTGAGTTAAGAGATGATTCAACAACAGCTAAATATTTTAATTCGTAAGGAAGATTATACTTGTCTAAATATGACTCAAAAATTGGGAAATAATATTTAGATAATGATAGCATTTTAGAAATTAAAGCTTTGTGTCTACTTAAATAAGTATTAATACGAGAAATTACAATTTCGTTATTTTGAAAACTAATTGATGTACTTAAGTTCATTGCATCAAGATGATCTGAAACTGTTTTTTCATCAGCTTCAATATTAAATTGATCAGAAAAAGAAAAATATGAACAACTTATGAGGAAAAATAAAAGTAAAGACTTTTTCATTTTACAAATCTCAAAAAATAGTAGTACAAAAAAATAATTTAAAAATCCAATTATTAACTTGCTCGTGTTTATTAGTTATATATCATTAAAATAATGTTTATATTAGAATTTTAAAACCTTAAAAGAAGGTGTATCTTTGCATATTGTATGAAAACTATTAAAAAAAAATATGAACAAGGCGAGCTATTAAAAAATATAAATAGCCCAAATGATCTCAGAAAACTAAAAAAGAGTCAACTGCCAAAACTAGCTCAAGAGTTAAGGCAATATATTATTGATATTGTTTCTGAGAAGGGGGGGCATTTTGGAGCAAGCCTTGGTGTTGTTGAATTAACTATAGCAATACATTACATTTTTAACACCCCTTATGATCAGCTTGTTTGGGATGTAGGACATCAGGCATATGGGCACAAAATCCTAACCGGAAGAAAAAATGAGTTTCCATCAAATAGACTGTATAAAGGTTTAAGTGGATTTCCTAAAAGAAGTGAAAGTGTATATGATACATTTGGTGTTGGTCATTCTTCAACATCAATTTCTGCTGCACTAGGAATGTCAATAGCTTCAGAAAAAAATAATGAAAAAGACAAACAGCATGTTGCAGTTATTGGAGATGGTGCTATGACTGCTGGTTTAGCATTTGAAGGATTAAATCACGCAGGTGCTGAAAACACTAATCTTCTGGTTATTTTAAATGACAACTGTATGTCGATTGACCCAGCTGTTGGGGCATTAAAAGAATATTTAACAGATATCTCAACGTCTAAGGCATATAATTCAGCAAAAAATAAAGCATGGAAAATACTAGGTCAAATAAGTAGGTTTGGGCCTGATGCTCAAAAGATTGCTAAAAAAGTAGAAAGTGGTATAAAGAGCACGGTACTTGGTGAAAGCAATTATTTTGAGTCTTTAAATTTTAGATATTTTGGGCCAATAGACGGGCACAATACTGAGCACCTAATACAAATATTAAAAGATTTAAAAAATATTCCAGGACCAAAAATATTACATTGTATAACAGAAAAAGGGAAGGGCTATGAATTTTCTGAAAAGGGAGATGCTACTAAATGGCATGCTCCTGGATTATTTGATAAAGATACGGGTAAATCTATTACAGCTAAAAAGGATATCAGCCCGCCAAAATATCAAGATGTATTCGGAGAAACAATTATTGAATTAGCCGAAAAAAATAAAAAAATAGTTGGAGTGACTCCTGCTATGTTGTCTGGAAGTTCATTAAATAAAATGATGAGCGTAATGCCAGAAAGGACATATGATGTGGGAATTGCAGAACAACATGCCGTAACATTTTCAGCAGGATTAGCAACTCAAGGAATAATTCCATTCTGTAATATTTACTCTACATTTTTACAAAGAGCATATGACCAAGTAATACATGATGTAGCAATACAAAATCTAAGTGTAATTTTTTGTTTAGATAGAGGTGGTCTTGTAGGTGCTGATGGAGCAACACACCATGGAGTTTTTGATCTAGCATACTTAAGATGTATACCAAATTTAATTGTCTCAGCTCCGATGGATGAACATGATTTAAGAAACTTAATGTATACCGCTCAAAAAAAATCGCATGGTCCTTTTTCAATAAGATACCCTAGAGGAAAAGGAGCAAAAATTGAATGGAGAAACAAAGTTAAAGAGCTTAAAATAGGAAAAGGAGAAGAGGTTAAAGAAGGAGAGAAAATAGCAATTTTGACAATTGGCCATCCCGGTAATTTTGCAAAAACTGCTTTAGGACAATTAGAAAAAAAAGGGATTAGTGTTGGGCATTATAATATGATATTTATTAAGCCATTAGATGAAAAACTTTTACATAAGGTGTTTAAAAAATATGAGGGAATAATAACAGTTGAAGATGGATGTTTACAGGGTGGCTTTGGTAGTGCCATTTTAGAATTTGCAGCAGATAATAATTATAAGAGCAATATATCTCGTATGGGGATAAGCGATACATTTATTAATCATGGAACTCAAGAAGAGTTATGGAAAGAATGTGAAATTAATGCAGAGTCAATTGTTAAAAAAGTTAATGAAATAATGAAAAGAAATCAGATTTCAAAAGCTGGATAAACTAAACTATTATGGCGTTAACAACAATTTCTGAAATTTTTAAGAATCCAAAAATTAATTC
The DNA here is from genome assembly GCA_964549835.1 of uncultured Weeksellaceae bacterium. Taxonomy (GTDB): domain Bacteria; phylum Bacteroidota; class Bacteroidia; order Flavobacteriales; family BACL11. Next base: position 18,968 of record CAZJXE010000005.1, on the reverse strand, counting down.
AATAATTAAGGTTAGTGGTTGGGTAAGAACAAGAAGAGGAAGTAAAAGCGTTTCTTTTATAGCCTTAAATGATGGGTCAACAATAAAAAATCTGCAAATTGTAGCAGAAACATCCAACTTCAAGGAAGAGCTTTTTAAAAAAATCACAACAGGTTCCTGCCTAGAAATAGAAGGAGAACTGAAAAATTCTGAAGGCAAAGAACAAAGTTTAGAGGTACTTGCAAAATCCATTATAGTTTTAGGAGAGGCTGACAGTGATGAGTATCCCCTTCAACCAAAAAAACATAGTTTAGAGTTTTTAAGAGAAAAGGCTCATTTAAGATTTAGAACAAATACCTTTTCTGCTGTTTTTAGATTGCGTCACGCGCTAACCTTTGCTATACATAACTACTTTAATCAAAATGGGTATGTAAATATTCACACTCCAATAATAACTGGAGCAGATGCTGAAGGTGCAGGTGAAATGTTTAAGGTTTCAAATTTTGATTTAAAAAATATTCCAATTAACGAAGCAGGAGAAATAGATTATCAGCAAGACTTCTTTGGAAAACAAACAAACTTAACTGTATCTGGGCAACTTGAAGCAGAATTAGCTGCATTAGCATTAGGCAAAGTCTATACATTTGGGCCAACCTTTAGAGCTGAAAATTCAAATACATCAAGACACTTATCTGAATTTTGGATGATAGAGCCAGAAACAGCATTTGCAGACCTAAATGATAATATGGATCTTGCTGAGGACTTTTTAAAATATTGCATTAGCTACTGCCTGAAAAACAATAAAGAAGACCTTGATTTTTTACACAATAGACTTGAAAATGAAGAGAAAAATTTAAAAAAAGAAGAGCGTGCAGAACTTGGGCTTTTAGAAAGGCTAAGTTTTGTGGTTGATAACAAGTTTGAAAGAATAACATATACTGAGGCAATTAATATCTTACGAAATTGCAAGCCAAATAAGAAAAAAAGATTCCAATTTATTATTAAAGGTTTTGGAGACGACCTACAGTCAGAACATGAGAGGTTTCTAGTTGAAAAAAAATTTAAAAAACCTGTAATAATAACTGATTATCCTAAAGACATTAAGGCTTTTTATATGAAGCTTAATGATGACAACACTACTGTTAGGGCAATGGATATTTTATTTCCATTAATAGGGGAAATGGTCGGAGGCTCACAAAGAGAAGAGAGGCTAGATGAGCTTAATGCAAGAATGAGTGAAATGAATATAGACAAAAAAGAACTATGGTGGTACCTTGAAACAAGAAAGTTTGGAAGCTGTATACATAGTGGTTTTGGCCTTGGCTTTGAAAGACTTATGATGTTTATAACAGGAATGAAAAACATTAGAGATGTTATCCCTTTTCCAAGGACTCCAAAAAATGCTGAGTTTTAGAATGCAAAAACAAAAACAAACATTTAATCAAAAACTAAGCCTAAGCCCACAACAAATTCAATTTTTAAATCTTCTTCAAATACCAATAGTTGATCTAGATAAAAGAATTGAAAGAGAAATTGAGGAAAATCCAACTATTGAAGATGAGGAGCTTGAGGAGCTTGAGCCTGAAAAAAACACCCCTCACAACCATTACGCAAACCAAGACAACAAAAGCAATTATCTTGTAGATAATTTCACGGAAAACACAAATACCTTATCAAGCTATTTACACAAACAGCTTATTGGAAATGATAATGCAAGCAGTACGATAAAAATTGTTAAGTACCTAATTGATAGTTTAGACGAGAATGGGTTCCTTAGAAGAAATATAGATTCAATTACAAATGACTATTATTTAAGCACTGAAATTGAAATTTCTAAAAATGAAATTAATAATGCGATTAAAATATTGCAAGATTTGGATCCAGTAGGGGTGGGCGCAAAAAACCTTAAAGAGTGTCTTCTTATTCAAAATAGAAAAAGTGAATTTGAGAACAAAGATTTAATTACTCGAATTCTTAATGACTTTTACAATGCATTTACAAATAAAAATTTTGAAAAAATAATAAAAGAACTACAGATTGAGCAACAAGAATTAGCTGAAGTTTACAAAAATGTAGAAAGCCTTAATCCAATACCCTCAAGTGGATTTTCAAAAGACAAGGAAAATACTGAGTACATAATTCCGGATTTTAGCGTTAAAAACAATGACGGAGAAGTTGTAGTTAAGTTAAATACAAATAGAAAAAGAAACATAAAATTAAGTCCATTTTATAAAAATCTTATTGCAGAAACTAAAGATGAAAAAACAAAAGAGTTTTTAAAAGAGAAACTAGAAAAGGCAAAGTGGTTTATTGAGTCACTACAAAAAAGAGAAGATACCCTGCTAAATGTTATGAACGCTATACTAGAAATACAGCAAGAATATTTTATTTCTGGAGCAGAAAAAGATTTAAAACCTATGAAGCTGGCTGATATTGCAGAAAAAGTAAAAATGGATATTTCTACCATATCAAGGGTCACAAACAGTAAATATGTTGAAACAGACTTTGGTAATTTTTTACTCAAAGATTTTTTTTCAGAAGCATATAAAAAAGATACTGGAGAAGTAATTTCTACTAAAGAAATAAAAAACAAATTGCAAGAAATTGTTAATGGAGAAGATAAGAACAGTCCATATACTGATGAAAATTTATGTAAGCTTCTTGGTCAAAATGAGTTTTATATTGCTCGTAGAACAGTTGCAAAATACAGAGACGAGCTTAAAATTCCAATAGCTAAAATTAGAAGGTCATTATAATGAATATTGATAAATTCATTTCAATAATATTTCATCCAGTTTTTATGCCATCATTGACAGTTCTTTTGATTACAAAGGAGTATCTAAATATTATTGTTTTAGCCCCTCAAGTTCCTATTATAATTATTGGAACCATTATTTTTAGCCTGGCTCTACCTCTTCTGAGTGTATTTTTTTTATTGTTAACTAAAAAAATTGAAAGCCTAGAAGTAAGAAAAAAAGAAGAACGGTTTTTACCTTTACTACTAACAATAATTTGGATGACAATAGGATTTTACTATTTAAAAGAAGTTTTAAATTACACTCCAATAATAAAATCTATATATCTTGGAGCAATTTATGTGCTAATTCTTTCATTGTTTATTACAAGATTTTGGAAAATTAGTTTGCACATGCTGGCTATTGGAGGATTAACCGGTGTATTACTGACTCTTGAATTGCTTTATGGACAAAGCCTAAATTTTTTATTACTATTTATCTTTATTTCAGGCTGCCTAGGGTTTTCAAGATATTCATTAAATGCACACACCCTTAAACAAATATACGGTGGTTATTTATTAGGTAATATTATAATGTGTTTGAGCATGCTTTATTTATAAGCATCAATCTTTAGTATTGAAACCTTTCTATTAAGCATTGCGTCAGTCCCATATATATTTAAAAGCAAGCTTGCTTGAGATTTTTCAATACTCTGAGATTCTCCAAGTGGAACCTCAATAATATTTAACTTCTTATCATTAAGATATTCAAATAATAGTCCGTTTCTATATGTTTTAAAATAATTTATAAGCGATTTAATTCTTAATGATGAGAGATCGATATTGTATTGATCATCTGCTAATTGACTTGCATATCCTCTGATTTTTATATCTAATGTGTACCCTTCGTTGAGGTTTTTATATAATATATCTAATAATTTATTGAGCTTATTGAAATTAGCTTGTAATGAATCTTCAAAAAAAATGTTTATGTTATCATTATTATAAATTAAATAATCATCAAGTTTAATAAAATAGTTTACATAAGCATCCTTGTAGCTATAATTAGAGCTCTTATAAAAATCTGATTCATTAGGCTGGTCGTTATCAAAGTATAGATTTAATGGCAAAAATTTTGTGTACATTTTGCTATCAACTTCTTGCTCGACAAGCAAATTATTCTGGGTCTCTAAAAATTTATAAATATTAGTACAACATGAATCTGGATTCAAACAATCTGATGATCGATTTGAAGCAAAATATCCTGCTCCTTTATTATAAAATGTTAAATACATTTCGTCTTGAGAAGAATTTAGAGCAATCATATTTTCCTTAATTTGCCATTTATTAGGAAAGCCCTCAGAGGAGAATATATCATAGCCCCCTAAACTATTTAATGTGTCATTAGAACTAAAAAATAATTTTGATTCGTTATAATTATAATAAGGTGTAATTTCATTATTTGAACTATTTATTCTTGATCCAGCATTAATTGGCATACCAAAATTACCCTCACTATCTATTAATGAAAACCATATATCAAGACCACCAAATCCCCCTTTTCTATCAGAAACAAATGCTAAATAAGACTGATTGTTTAGTTTGAAAAAATGAGGCTGAGAATTGTATGTATTATTAAAGAGGTCAAAATAAATATCAGAAATATTTATTAAATTATTTTTTATTTTTCTATAAATATCACAACTTTTGTTGTCATAGCTACACACACTAAAAAATATTGCATTAGTTTCCTGTGAATAAGAAAAATTTCCAGTATTGTAGCCGTCAACTAAATAATTATCGTCATCTATTTCAAACCATACATCATTTACTTTTTTAGATTTTGTAATTCTTGATTTTAAAATATTTTCACTGTAATAATATTTTGTATAAAATGCAATTGTATCATTTATCTGAGTGAAATTAAATTCCGAATTTATAGTGTTAACATTACCATTTAACTCAACTATTGTAACTTGAGACAAGCTTGTTAGTGAGACTAAAAGAAATAAAACCGTTACAAATATTTTGGACATTTAAATTTAGTTTGTTGTTTTTTATTTTTTGTATTCCATGAATAAAGAATAGAAAACTCCAGGCCTCCATAATTATTAGATGCCTTGCTAAGTTCTGAAATATTAATATCATAAGAAATGTTAAAGGATATATTCTTTAATATAATTCCTAGCTGAGGAATAATCGCATCATTATTTCTAAAGTATAGTGCCGCTGTATAATAAGCTCTGTCTTTTGAGTCATAAAAATTATTTGAGAGATCAAAACCATATAGCAATTCTCTTTCCTTATCCTGTATGCTATAATAAATTGAGGGAATAAAAAATATACTATTATACAAATAGTCATATTGTAAATAAACTAATTGTTTAATTGGTGTTATTTGTGTATAAATATCAGAAAAAGATTGATTCGGATTATTAAAATGAAATAATGAAAGGCCGAATTCAAAATTAGAATTGTTATTAATTTTCTTTTCAAAAATCCCTCCCAAAGCAAGATCAATAAAAAAAATGTTTTCATTAATAAACTGCTCATCATCATAAAAAATTAGTGAATTGAAATCAAATGACCTTTGGAAAGCGCCAAGCAAGCCTCCAAGAGCAAGAGTTGATTTGTTTTTTAAAGCAATTCTTTTTGAAATAGAAAAATTAATACCTGAAGTAGTGAAATTAGAAGATCCGGCTAAATCATTAATAAAGCTTGTTCCAAAAGAAAATTGCTTATAGAGCTCTTTAGCATAAAGAGATAATGAAATTGTTTTAAATGGGTCAGTTATTGAGCCCCATTGTGAACGCCTTTGTAAAACTGCTTGAAAATCAGATTCAATTGAAGCTGATAAAGCCGGATTGAGATTAAGTTTAGCATTTTTAAATTGTGAAAAATGAATGTCTTGCCCACTAGTATTTACTGAGAAAAAGCATAAGATTATAAATAACAAAAATCTCATTTGATTAGAGTTATGTTTCCTTTTTTAAATAGTTTTTTTCCTCCAGAGCATGTAATCTCCAAAAAATAATCAAATACCTGTGGCTGTAAAAGCATTCCTTTAAAATTGCCATCCCACGAAAAATTTACATCATTAGAACTAAAAACTCTTTGACCAAGTCTATTATATATTGAAATATAAAATTCTAATATGTCAACTCCTTCATTTTTAATTTTATATGTATCATTTACATTATCATCATTTGGGGTAAAAGCTGATGGAATAACAATACTGTCACGATTACAAAAAGGTTCGCGGACAGATATATAAATTGAATCACTTATAGTACATAAACCTTGGTATACATTTATATTATACCACGAAGATGTAGAGGGCTCTATTTGAACAACATTAGAATTAGATTGGTTAAACCATAAAATAGAGTCTTGTGTAAGTACATTTAATTGGGCTGAAGTTCCTAATATAATTTCAAGATCAGATGCCCATAGAGAATCGATATTTGGGAGTGGGGAGGCATTAATAAATATTGAGTCCTTTATAAAACATCCAACATTATTCAAAACTTCAACATAATGAAAAGAAGAATTATTTATAACAATAGCCACATTTGAAGAATCTAAATTATAAATTATAGGTTCTGTTGAAATCCAGTTATAATTAACAATAGGATTGGCTGGTATATTATTTTCTACAAAAAGAAAAGCAGTATCATTTTCACAAAGAATAGTATCACAATATAAATCAATATCTATCAAATCGGATAACACATTAACACTATCAACATCAAAACAAAGACTATCTGAAATTTTAATAAAATAATTTCCTGATGAGATTGCTAAATAATCTAATTGTTGAGATATGGTGTCACTAAAATTATTAAAATTTGACCAAATTAATTGGTTGAATGAATTAGTTGTAGTTGCAGATAATAATATCGAGCTATTACAGTAAGAAGTATCGTCCGGAGCCTCAACTGTTAACTCATTAACAATAACATTTTGGTACAAAGTATCATCACATTGACTTCCTGAAATTATTAACATATAATTAATGTTTGTATCGGCTGATGTATATGGATCAGAAATATTAGTATTAGTTAAAAATATATTCGGAAGCCATGAAAAAGAAATAGAAGAGTCCGCAAGCACAGGAATACCTAATTGCGTTAAACCATAAGCGCATTTTCTAATATCTTCTAAAGTGTCAGAAGAGCCATTAAGAACATATATTTTTTTAATGATTGTATCAGAAAAATTACAGGCATCATTAGATGAAACAATAAGTTTAACATCATATGTTCCGGGATTTTGATATTGATGAGTAGGGTTAGCTTGAATTGAATTTATTCCATCACCAAATTCCCATAAATAACTTACACTACTCAGTTGACTAATAGAAGACGTATTTAAAAAATCAACTGTAGTGGTGCAGTTTAATGTAGGTGCAATAAAATCAGCACTAACAATTGGTCTCTTAAAATCAAATTTAAAAACTGCATTATTACAATTTGGACTATTATTTGACGTGGAGACTGCACCTGGATTAGGATAAATAGGAAAATCATTATTTCCACCACATCCTGCACAAACCGATTGGTAAATTACACCATTCTTATCAAACCTACTTGTTCCACCATCAACATGTTCTGTGCTTTGGCTACCCCCAAAATAAGTAGCATATTCTAAACTATCTAAGAACTCATTCAAAACGGCTAAGTAAAAATCATTACCATCAGTAGTTGTTTGAAATGCATTATTTGTAATTGGCATATTAAGAGTAGATAAGTTTCCACCTAAATTAGAACCCCAACCCGATATATATATATTATTACACTTGTCAACTAAAAAAGCAGTTGGAGATATATCAGGAGAACCCTTACCTGTACCAATCATGGTTGATCTTAGAAGGTTCTGTAAGTCATTATCAAAAACTGCGATAAACTGGCCACCATTTTCTATATAATAATTTGAATTATAAACCAAAAGTATTGAATCAGCTTTGGTTTGTCCCAAAATATATATGTGATTAGAGTTATTCATTTCAATAAAATATGACTGATCATATTTATCAGAGCCATAAAAAGTAGAACTTAATATAACCGATCCGTCCTTATCAATTTTTGATATATATGCATCTGGATTTATAGAATCATTATATAAATTATTATATGCCAGTGGTGTGACAGGAAAATTATCAGAAACTGTTCCTCCGGTTACATATAGATTATCTTCTGAATCAATTTCTAAAGAATATGCAGCATCATCTTTATCTCCTCCTATATACGATGCCCATATAATATTTGATAATTGGTTATCCATTTTTATTATACAACCGTCTTGAGATCCCTTGAGGCTTGACTGAAATGCATTCGTGCTAACTGGCAGATCATTTGAAAATGTTGAACTAACTACATATATATTATTATTATTGTCAATATCAATTTCTCCACGAATTTCATCAGCATAATTAAATTTTAATTTAGTAGATGTGTTAAGACCATCATTATCTGAGCCTCCCACAAAAGTTGATGATAAAAGTGCGCCTCCATTGCTACTTAAACGAGAAATAAAAATATCTGACCCATTTGGAAAGCTAACGCCAAGGCCTGTAGGAAAGAAATTTGTACCTCCCTGAAAATTTACTTCAAATGAATTTTGTGTTGTTGGGAAATTATCTGAGCCCGTAGTTCCCAAAATATATAATTCATTATTGGAATTTACTACCATACTGTGCGGCAATTCATCTAAAGAGCCACCAAGATAAGTAGAATAAATTCTTGATGTGCCAAGCGAATCATATTTAGTTATTGCTACATCTGTAATTCCACCTTGAAAACTTTCTTGATATGCACCAACTGTTGTGGGGTAGTCTACTCCAAATGCCGTACTTCCAGAATATAAATAACCAAAATTGTCATATGTAGCTGTATATCCAAAATTATCAGAAATTGAGCCCGAGTATGTTGAAAAAATTAAAATGGGGTCTATAACAAGATCATAGTCCTTATTATAGCCAAATGGAAATTCAAAACTTAATTGATTTTTTTTTAAAGCATAATTACAAGCAATAACAACAGTATCAAAATTTATTATTTGATATGCATACGGATTTAATTCAGTAACTGAATTAACAGAGGTAGAGACAATTAAGTTACCATCTTTAAGGAAGATTTTCTCATGGCCTTCATATTTAATTTTTATATCGTTGACATTGGCGTTTTTACGTATATATAAATCATATTTTAAATGATCGTTATGGTTATATAATATTAAATCAATGTCATCATATATGTTTTTTTGTGTTAAAACTTGAAAGTGATTAACATTTGTTGCCCAGCAAGACTTTTCACCTAAATAATAATTCTCAATGTAATTTAATTTGTCAGAAAACTCGTATAATAAAGAATTATTAATGTTTTGAAATGAAAATGAATATGCATGAAAATTAATTTTTTTTAAACTAGTGGTTCTGTTATGGAAATTTTTTAGCTGCAATTGATCATAAAAAGAAAAAGTTAATTTTCCTTTTTCAACAAATAAAGCTCCTGAAGAAATATTTTTCTTGGCAAGTACATTATTGGGGAACTGTCCTTTATTTTCGATAAATCCCTCGTGGGCATTTGCAAAAAATGAAAACAATATTATAAGAAGTATAAAATATAATTTTAAAGAAATTATATTTTTCATTATGAGATTAAATATTACTCTTAATAATAATCATTAAACTATCTTTAATAGTCATATATTCATCTCTATTTTCATCACTAATTGGGTCTCCTGGTGGCAACTTTTGTTTATACGGATCAACTTGCTTATTGTTTTTCCAAAACCTATAACACACATGAGGGCCGGTTGCAAGACCGGTACTTCCAACATAGCCAATAATATCTCCTTGCTTAACGTATACGCCTTTTTTTATTCCTTTTTTAATTTTAGACATATGAAGATATTGAGTAGAGTAAGTACTATTGTGTCTGACCTTTACATAGTTTCCATTATTACGAGTATAGCTAGCAGTAACTATTGTCCCACTGGCTGTTGTCATAATTGGAGTGCCTTTTGGGGCGGCATAATCGGTGCCAAAATGTCCCTTCCATTGTCCTGTAACAGGATGTTTTCTATTCTTGCTATATCTTGAGCTAATTCTATAAAAATTTAGCGGAGCTTTTAAAAATGCTTTTCTTAAAGTTTTCCCTTCTTCATCAAAATGCTCTCCATAATTGTCCTTGTCTTCATAGTAGAATGCATAAAAATTTTCATTCTTATGCATAAACTCAGAAGCAAATACTCTTCCTATTCCAATGTACTTTCCGTTAACATAATTATTTTCATAATATACTTTATATGAATCTCCTTTCTGAATCTTAAAGAAATCAATTGTCCATGCATATATTTCAGAGATTTTTTGAGTTAAAACTGGGCTTATGCCTTGGCCTTCAATAGATTCTGAAAGTGAAGAATTTATTATTCCTGAAGAAAGCTTAAGTTTAGTTAAAACCTCGTGCTTTTGCTTATAAACTTTTGTTCCATTAGTAAAATCTAAAACTACATAGGTGATTTTATCACTTAACTCATAAATAAAATAAAGTAATGACTGTATAGAGTCATTATTACATATTAAGGTATATGGATTTCCAGAATTGATTGTTCTTACATCAAAAATTCCTTTTGATTTATTTACTATTTCAGCAATTTGTGGATGATCAATATGATTATAGTATAGAATACCTCCAAGTGTTTGACCTTCGTTTACTGTATCATTGATAACAGTAAGTGTGTCAACTAAAATACCGTATAAATATTTAGGTTCTGATATTTCAACAGGGCTTGATTTTTTTTCAAACTCATGATCTTTTTCAAGCAAAGAGTATATAATAAAAATAAAAACAAAAACAGTTACAAGGATCTTTAAGAACTTTTTCATTATTCAAATTAAAAGTATTTATTTGAAAAAGACAGCATATTGGCTTCATCAAAATTTTTGCTCATTATTTGCAATCCATATGGAAGTTTAGTAGAGTGATTAAGCATAGGTAATGATATCGCTGGATTTCCAGTAAGGTTAGCTAAAACTGTATAAATATCTTCCAAGTACATTTGAGTTGGGTCTGTAACTTCGTTATCAATTGGAAATGCAACATGAGGAGTTGTGGGTGTTAATATAAAATCATATTCAGCAAAAAACTCATTAATTTTTTCTTTAAGAACCCTTCTGATTTTTTGTGCTTTTGTAAAATATGCGTCATGATATCCAGCGCTTAAAACAAAAGTTCCCAACATTATTCTTCTTTTTACCTCTTCACCGAACCCCTCCATTCTGCTATTAATATATGTTTGATCAAGGCTTTGAGTTTGATCTGATCTGTAACCATAATTGATTCCATCGTATCTAGAAAGGTTAGATGAGGCTTCTGCAGTTGATAAAACATAATAGGCTGGCACTAAATAATCTAAAAAGGGAAATGAAACTGGCTCAACAGTGTGGCCCTCAAGCTTTAAATCGTCTAACTTTTGCTTCAAATTATTTTTAATTTCCGGATCTAGGCCTTCATGCTCAAAACACTCAGAAATATATGCAATTTTTTTACTAGAAATATTTGCTTTAAATTTAGAGTAAGGCTCAACATCTCTAGAAGAAGATGTAGAGTCGTTTTCATCATGACCGGAAATTACTTCAAGAACAAGTGAGGCGTCATATATATTGTTTGCAATAGGCCCTATTTGGTCAAATGAAGATCCGTAAGCAATTAAACCGAATCTAGATACTCTAGAATAGGTTGGTTTAATTCCAACAGATCCACAAAATGCAGCGGGCTGTCTAATAGAGCCACCTGTATCACTTCCTAAGGCTACAAGACATAGCCCCGCAGAAACAGCTGCAGCAGAACCGCCAGAAGATCCTCCTGCGACTTTTGAAATATCATGAGGGTTTTTTACAGGCCCATAAATAGTATTTTCGTTTGAACTTCCCATTGCAAATTCATCACAATTTAAGCGCCCAATTATAATTGCTCCTTCAGAAATTAATTTTTTAACAACTGTGGCACTGAAAAGAGACTTAAAGTTTTTTAAAATTAATGAGGAGGCTGTTACATTATGATTTTCATAACAAATATTGTCCTTAATACCGATTATAAGCCCTGATAATTTTTTTCTTTTTTTATTTGAAATGTCATGATCAACAGTCTTAGCTTGCTCAATTGCTGAATCATTAAAGGTTTCTATAAATGAGTTGTATATATCTTTTTCTTTAATTTGACTCAAATAAAAACGAACCAATTCTTCACAGCTAAAATCATTATTGTATAATCTATTTTGTAGATCTTTAAACGAACGAAATATTTTCAAACCAATAATTAATTATCTTCTGATTTTTCTTCAGATTCGTTTTTTCCTTTTTTAAATTCATTTATTCCCTTGCCTAATCCCTTCATAAGTTCGGGTATTTTTTTACCACCAAATAATAGCAGAACAACCAAGGCGATTAATAGCCATTCTGTACCCCCCATAGTAAATAATAAAATTGATTTCATAAAAGTTAATTTTGATGTTTAGACAAAAGTAGCTAATTTGTTTTAATTTGCTTCATAAAGCCATAAAGAAGGATTTAATTTGTCATACCCCTGCCAAATTTCAAAATGTAATTCAGTTTTTTTCTCGCTGTTGTCTGTTAACACCGTTCCAATCTGCTCTTTTGTTAAAACCTCATCGCCTAGTTTAACAGAAACTGTTTTAAGTCCTGAATAAACTGTAAAATACTCTCCATGATTTATTAAAACAGCTTTACCCTCACCTTTAATAAAAAATATTCTAGAAACCTTACCATTAAAAACTGATCTAATAATTGCATTTTCATTTGTAGCAATATTAATTCCGTTATTAAATGTTTCAACATTGCCAAAAACATGATGTTTTTGCTTGCCAAAGTAACTTACAATTAGCCCCTGTTCTAAAGGCCAGGGCATATTTCCCTTATTAGCACTAAACTGATCTGACAGAAGCTGTGCTTCGGGGGTTAATGAAATTGAATTATTTTCGGTTTTAAGCTTCTCTCTTGCAAGACGTATCTCTTCTTCAATTATACGTTTTATCTTCTCCTCAATCAGCCTTGCTTGTTTCTGCTGATCTTTTATTTTTCTCAAAAATATTTTTTCAGATTTTTGAAGCTTTGCAACTTTTGAATCTTTTTCTTGTTTTGATTCTAAAATTTTATTTAGGTTATTTCTTTTACTAGAAATTAAGTCAATACTCTCGGTTTTTTTCTCGCTAATAAGCTGTTTTTGCAAAATAAGTCTTTCAGAACTTGCGGAAAGACTATCTTGTGATTTAATAATTTGAAGAGTTTGGGCTTTTCTCATGCGAGAATATTCTCTCAGATATAAAACCCTTTTATAAGCCTGATTAAAAGTTTCTGATGACATAATAAACATTAAACTATTACGATCATTTTTATTCTTTTGTAAAGAATAAAGCATCTTTCCATATTCATTTTTTAATGCTAAAATTTCTTTACCCTTCTTGTCTATTTGTTGTTCGGTAAATAGAATTTGATTCTCTAATTTATTTATCTGTTTTTTAATTAGGCTTAATTCAATATTAGATATTTGTATTAGTCTCTCTTGGCTACTTATCTTTTTATTTAAATAGCTGATATATTGTAATGAGGCTTGCTTATTTTCTTTTGTTTTTTCTAATAAGGATGTAGTGTAAGAAATTTCATTTTCAATTGCTTTTTTTTGTTTTTTTAATTGATCCTTATTTTGAGAAAAGCAAAAAATAGGAACAATAATAATTACAATAAATATTTTACTTGACCTCATCATATCTTTCAGGGATTTTAAAAGAAACCTTATCCGTTTCTCTTGGCTCTACTTTGTTATATGTGAGTTCAAAATTTAGTTCAGGCTTAGAAACAAAAACAATTAGTTGTTTAGAATAGTCGTTGTTATAATCAGAATACTCAATAATAGCTTTTTGATTTTGAGAATAGTTTAGATTTATTTCTTTTATAAATTTATTTTCACCACTAATTAAATACGACGCCGAGTCTATATTGTCTGAGATAAAAACATCATTTACATTAACCACACTTATTTCAGGATAAGCTGGCGAGTCTTTGAGGATTTCTGTATTAGGAATTCTTATAGTATTTGATATAAAAGCCTGAATATCTGAGTATGAAAGAGATAATCCAATTTGCCTATTTAATTTGTCTATTGGTTTAATTAGCCAGGTAGAATTTGTTCTGTTTATCATATACAAAGAATCAGGTGAAATCATTATTCTGTTAATTTCACCAATTATTGGCGCGCTTATTGAAGCCCATATTAAACTATCTTGCCTAATTTTTATGGATATGCCTAAAGTAACTTTTTCATTATCAGATTTGATTTTTATCTTGCCCTTTATATATAGCCAGTTAGAATTAATCTTACGAGAATTTATTTTATCAATAATTTCAGAGACATTTATAGTCTCTAATTCTTTAATAACACTTTTTTTTACTCCACAGGATGAAATAAAAAATAGTACCAAAAGAATATAAACCTTATTCAAACAAATCTTCATTTTTGATTTTTTTGTCTAAGAGTTCGGAACCAGAATCTATTAATTTTGCTTTTTTCCACTGATCAATTGCTTCTTTTTTTTCTCCTAGCTTAAATAATATATCCCCATAATGCTCAATGATCACAGCGCTTTTATCGCCCCCATTTTTTAAAGCCTTTTCAATCCAAAGCCTTGCATTGTCATAATCCTCTAGACAATATAAAATCCAAGCATATGTATCTTGATAAGTACCATTATTGGGTTCTAATTCATTGCACTTATAGGACATTTTTTGCGCCTTTTCAAGATTAAATTTTCTTAAGGATAAGTAATAACTATAATTATTAAGAACTATCGCATTGTTTGGATTCTTATATAAAACTTGTTCATATAATGAGTCAGATTTGTGATAAAGAGATAGTGCATTATATGTATCGGCAAGTGAAGTTTGAAATTCATTATATAACGCCTCATTGTCAAATACGTATTCTATTCCTGATTCTAAAGAGTTTTTTGCTTCTAAATGATTTTTAAAAAAAGAATTTGAAACACCATAAAAATAATAATATAGGGGTTCGGTAGGATAATATAAAATAGCCTTTTCACTATAAATTAAAAGTGAATCGTAGTTTGCTTGTTCAACGTCAATAAACAAAATTTGAGTCCAAACAGGTTTAATACTTTGTTTAATCTTTATTGAGCGCTTATAATATTTTAATGACAACGACTTCTCATTTGTTGCATAGTACATGTCTCCCCACAATGCGTAAAGCTCTGCATTGTCAACATATAGCGAATCTAGAATATTTATTAATTCAAAAGCTTGAGATTTAATTGTATCATTTGCATTTATTATTGCTAAATATGATGCAAGAATTGTGAGTTTTGTTTCAATATTTATTTTTAAACTCTTAAATGCATTTTGCAACTCAATATATGATTTGTTTAGTTGACCTTTGTCTCTATAGAAATTTGCTAAAGTTAAATTTACCTGCCCATTATTAGGATCAAGAATAGATATTTTTTTAAAAATTTCTAAAGCCTTATCTTGCTGATTTGCTAAAATGTAAGCTTCTGCTAAAATCTGTAGAACTTCAACATCGTCAGGAAAATTTTCTGATAACTTTTCAAGAGTTTTAGTGGCCTTGTTAAAATTTTTAGTTTGCAAATAAAGCTTGTGCTTTTGCATAGAAACCATTTTATCAATTCCTCTTTTTTCTTCAAGATCGTTGTAAACATTAATTGCTTTTAAATAATTCTCACTATAAATATAGGTGTCCGCTAATTTGTAATAATTAAATTCATTATTTGGTTCAAGCTGAATAATTTGATCATATATTTTTGCCGATTTTAAATATTCTTGATTTAAAAAAAGTATTTCAGCATGATTGCGTAAATACCAAATATTAGAAGTATTATTTTCTATTGTTTTGCTTGAGTATTCTTTTGCTTCAAATATTAGATTTAATTGTTTCTTTATTAACGAAATTTGATAATAGGCCTCAATAAAGTCTGGTTCTTTTTCAATACACTTTTCAAATAAGGAAATAGCATGCTTATAGTTTTCTAAGGACTTTTGCTTTAGTGCATTAAAAAATAAATTACTTTTATTAAGCTGGTCCTTCTCTAATTTTTCAGTGACCTTGGTGTTTTTTTTATTTTGCTTTTTTTCTGGATAAAAACTTTTCCATTGTCCATAACACAAACAATTTGAAAAAATTAAAATAAATAATAAGTGTTTTTTTAACATCTATTTAACTTCTGAAAAATCTCCAATACTCACTTCAAGTTCAATATTATGCCCATCGAAAAAAACATTGTTTCCAATCATTGATTTATAAAGCTTAGCATTTTCAATCTTTGATGTGTTTTGAATAATTGATTCTTTAATTTGACTATTCAAAATAATTGTATTGTTACCAATTGAAACGTTAGGTCCAATTATTGAATTCTCAATTTTTGTTCCTGAGCCAATATAGCAAGGTTCAATTATTTTAGAATTTATCATTTGAGAGTCATCTGCTATCATTTCGGTATTTTTATTATGATCTAAAACTCTTTCACATGTATATACAGTAGCATCTTTATTTCCACAATCTAGCCATTCTGCTACCTCTCCCGTTGTAAACTTAAGGCCCTTATTTTTCATGTTTTCAAGTGCATTTGTAAGCTGATATTCTCCCTTATCTTTTATATCATTATCAATTAAATACTGTAGCTCTTTATTTAGGTTTTCACCACTTTTAAAATAATATATACCAATAATTGCTAAATCTGAAACAAAAAACTCTGGCTTCTCAACAAAATCAGTAATTATTTTTTCCTCGTTTACTTTAACAACTCCAAAAGATGATGGGTCGTCAATTTTATTTACCCAAATTATGCCATCACTATTTTTTTCTAACTTAAAATCTGCTTTGAATAATGTGTCTGCAAAAGCCACAACTACGTTGCCTTTAAGTGATTCTTTAGCGCATAAAATGGCGTGTGCCGTACCAAGTGGTTGGTCTTGGTAGACTATTTTTCCTTCAGCGCCTAAATCATTGGCTATATCTATTAAATTTCGTTCAACTTCTTTACCAAAATCTCCAATTATAAAAGCTATTTCATTAATTTCTTCATTACATACATTAACAATATCTTCTACAAGTCTTTGTACAATAGATTTTCCAGCAAACGCTATTAAGGGCTTGGGGGTTGTTAGGGTGTGAGGCCTTAATCTAGAGCCTCGACCAGCCATAGGAATAATGATGTTCATATTAAAACAATTTTTTAGTTTTTGATTCTTTTATTTTTGGTCGTTCAATTAGGTAAACTATTAACATAAATGATAAAATAAATAAGCTGTTAAATATAAATGTAAAGTTAGTGTAATAAAGAATTACATATATAGAAATCATTAATAAAAAATACATTAAAATTCTAGAATAATTGTATGGAACTGGAAAGTGTTTATTTCCTAAATAAAAAGAAACAACAGTCATTGAGAAATAACAGGCTAAAGTAGCAATGGCACAACCAATAAAACCAATAACTGGTATTAATGTATAGTTTAAAGCTATCGTTATCAAAGCTCCAAAGATCGCAATGTATGCGCCATATATTGTTTTTTCAGTAAGCTTAAACCATATAGATAAATTATAATAAATCCCTAAGAAAAAATTAGCTAGCAGCAGAATTGAAACTACCATAAAGCCTCGTTCATCATGATAACTTGACCCTAAAAAATTAATAAAGAAATCATAAAAGGTTGTAACTAAAAGAAAAATGAAAGCAATAACAATTACAAAATATTTCATTACATCAGCGTAAATCTTTTTAGAATTTAAGGCCCTTTCTTGAGCAAAATAAAATGGTTCTGCAGCAAACCTAAAGGTTTGAATAAACAGTATCATAATAATTGATAGTTTATAAAATGCCCCATATAAACCTATCTCTTGAGATACATTAATGCTTTGAGGAAGTAAATATTTTAATAGTATTCTGTCAATCGTTTCATTTGTAATTCCTGCTAATCCAGCAATAAGAAGTGGTGAGGCATAAATCATCATTTTTTTCCATAATTTTTTTTCAAAAATCCATACAGAATTAATCATTTCGGGCAATAACATTAAAATTGTAATGATCGAGGCAAATAAATTAGCAACAAAAATATATCCAACTCCTACTGAAGGAGAATAAACGGAATTAACAAAATTTAAAGACTGAAGGTTATTTTCTATTACATATGGGCAATAAATAATGAAAAATAAATTTAAGCCAATATTTACAAAGATATTCACAAGCTTAATCAATGCAAATCGTGTAGCTTTATTAAGAGCTCGAAGTTTGGCAAAAGAAATTGAAGAAATTGCGTCTAATCCAATTATAATTGCAAACCACTTAACATATTCTTGATTGTTAGAATACCCAATACTATGAGCGATGTTTTCACTAAACAAAAACATTAATGTTATAAATAACAAGGAAGAAAATAAAAGTGAAATCAAAGATGTGCTGTAAACAACTCTACTATTTTTTTCAGTTTGAGAAAATCTAAAGAAAGCTGTTTCTAGTCCATAAGTTAATATAATAACCAAAAAAGCAACGTAAGCATACAGCTCTGTTACCACACCATATTCTTCGGGCAAAAAATATCTTGTATATAAAGGAACTAATAAATAATTCAGTAGCCTACCAACAACACTACTAAGTCCATATATTGCTGTTTGACTTGCTAATTTTTTAAGCGGGTTCAATTAAAATTTGGTTTTCTTTTTTCTAAAAAAGCATTTGTTCCTTCAACAAAATCATCAGTCTCAAAACAACTAGCAAAAAGTTCTATTTCAGAATTTAAGCCATTAGTTCCAGATTTATAACCCGCATTAACCGCTTTTATTGCATTAGAAATTGCTGAGGATGAGTTTTTATTAATTGAATTTGCTATTTTTTCACATTGATGAATCAGGTCTTCCTGTCCGCAAACATAATTTATAAGGCCATATTTTAATGCTTTATCAGCGCTAATCATTTTTCCTGACAAAATCATCTCCATTGCTATTCCTTTTCCAACTAATTGAGGAAGTCTTTGTGTTCCACCATAACCAGGGATAACTCCTAATGTTACTTCTGGTAAACCAAGCTTAGCATTTTCAGAAGCTAAACGTATATGGCAAGCCATGGCAAGTTCTAAGCCACCACCTAAGGCAAAACCATTAATTGCAGCAATAAATGGTTTATTAGAAGATTCAATCAGATCAAATAA
>CAZJXE010000004.1:0-22934 GCA_964549835.1 uncultured Weeksellaceae bacterium | reverse complement strand
ATCCATCAAAAAGCTTAAAGGAGAAAATCGGCCCATTATTCAGCAAAGTTCAAGAATAAGACAATTATCAGCATTAGAATTTGTAGATGGCGTAATACTTTTTGATGAAGAAACTCCTATAAAATTAATTGAAACTATAAAGCCTGATGTAATTACAAAAGGTGGAGATTATACAGCCAAAAATGTTGTTGGAAATGAAGTTGTAAGTCAAAAAAACGGTGAGGTAGTTATTATTCCTCTAACTCAAGGTTATTCAACAACATCTATTTTAAACAAAATAAAAAATGACTAAAAAAGGATCTATATTTTTTTGTCAAAATTGTGGCACATCGTCAACAAAATGGTTAGGAAAATGTCCTGCTTGTGGGGCATGGAATTCATTTGTTGAAGAAAAAACAAGCAAAAAAGATACTAAAAAAGATAGTTTTAAAAGCACCAAAATAAATAAGCCAAAACTCATAAATGACATTGATTACAGCACAGAAAATAGAATAATTACTGAGGACAATGAACTTAATAGAGTACTTGGGGGTGGCATTGTACCTGGCTCATTAGTTCTTCTTGGTGGAGATCCCGGAATTGGAAAGTCTACTCTTTTACTTCAATTTGCTTTAAGTTCAAAGTCTAAAAAAATTCTTTACGTTTCTGGTGAAGAAAGCGAAAAGCAAATAAAAATGAGAGCAGAAAGAATTAATAAAAGTTCTAATCACTGCTATATATTAACCGAAACCTCAACAGGAAATATTTTTCAAGAAATCGAAAAGCTAGATCCAGAAATTGTAATCATTGATTCTATCCAAACATTACAAAGTTCATATTTAGAATCTGCTCCAGGAAGTGTTTCTCAAATAAGAGAGTGTACTGCCGAGCTAATTAAATTTGCTAAAGAAACTGCAACAGCTGTTTTATTAATTGGACATATTAACAAAGATGGTGCAATTGCAGGCCCAAAAGTTCTTGAGCATATGGTTGACACAGTACTTCAATTTGAAGGAGACAGAAATTATGTATATAGAATTCTAAGAACAATTAAAAATAGATTTGGATCTGCTTCAGAACTTGGAGTATATGAAATGAATGGAAGTGGTTTGAGAGAAGTAGCCAATCCTTCAGAAATTCTTATTTCAGAAAGAGATGAAAAAACAAGCGGTGTTGCAATAGCTGGCACCATTGAAGGGGCTAGACCTCTTCTTGTTGAAATTCAATCACTTGTAAGTTCTGCGGTTTATGGAACCCCTCAAAGATCAGCTACAGGATTTGATACAAGACGTATGAACATGCTTTTAGCAGTCTTAGAAAAAAAATGTGGATTCAGATTAGGTGCAAAAGATGTCTTTTTAAATATTACAGGAGGAATAAAAATTGATGATACTGCTATTGATTTAGCAGTAATATGCTCAATACTATCCTCCGACCAAGATATTGCACTAGACACACAAATTTGTTTTGCTGGAGAGGTTGGTCTTTCTGGTGAGATTAGAGCTGTTAATAGAATTGAACAGAGAATTGCTGAGGCTGAAAAACTTGGCTATAAAAAAATTGTAATATCGAAATACAATAAATTAAATTCTAAACATTTCAAAATTGAAATCGTAAAATGTGGTAAGATTGAAGAAGTGTTTAAATTACTTTTTGGATAAATTGGCTATAAGACATATATTGTCTTAAATGTATTTTTATTAGTCCTAACTATAAATGTTTTTCCCTTTTGAAGTTGATTAACTATTCTGCCATTAATGTCATATATCTTAATTATGTTCATGTTTTCTGAGTAAAACATACTCTCAACATTCGAGATTTCGGATGCAACTCCATACCATGTAATGGTATCTCGCTGAGTTAAATTAGTTGTTATTTCCATTTGCATAAATCCTTCTCCTGCAAAAGAATTAGGGTAGAAATGACCATTAATAAAAACTTTGTCAGAAGGCATAAATGTGTTTTGACCACTCATAACTCCAATAGGGAAACAAGTTGGAAAGCAAAATGAAATGTCCCATTGTGGAGGAACAGAATCATTAATAACTACCCAGCTTATTGCACAAGTATCAAAAGCATTATAAAAAGTATTTTTTGTAATATCAAAATTTGATGGCTGGCCTGTAGCTTCGAGGTTTTTATTGTCAATTGAATGAGTTTGACCAAAAATAAAAAAAGGCACCAAAAATAAAAGAATTGTTATTTTTTTCATATTTCTAAATTAACTTTATATAGTTACAAAATTTGTGTAATATGTTCTTTTGTATTCACCTTATTAATAATATTCTCAATAACTCCATTTTCATCGATTAAAAAAGTAGTTCTTACTATACCCATATACTCCCGCCCCATAAATTTCTTTAATTGCCAAACACCATAATCATTCACAACTTTTTGATCCTCATCAGAAATTAAATTGAAAGGCAAATCATGCTTTTCTATAAATTTTTGATGTCTTTTAATACTGTCACATGAAACACCAATAACATCATAACCACTTTTAGTTAATTCAGAATAATTGTCTGAAAGATTACATGCTTGTGCTGTACAGCCAGATGTCATGTCTTTTGGATAAAAATATAGTACCACCTTCTTTCCTTTATATTGATTAAGGGTAATATTATTTCCATTTTGATCTACTGCATTTATTTCAGGCGCTTTATCACCAATATTTAATTTTGACATAGTTATAATTTTATAGTGTTCCTCGTTTAGCTTGTTCTCGTTCAATTGATTCAAATAAAGCCTTAAAATTTCCAGCTCCAAATCCTCTTGCTCCAACTCTTTGAATTATTTCAAAAAATAATGTTGGTCTGTCCTGAAGAGGCTTTGTAAATATTTGTAACAAATAACCTTCTTCATCAGCATCAATTAAAATACCTAGGCCTTTTAGGATTTCAATATCCTCTTTTAATTGATGATTATGCTCTTCAAGCCTAAATGGAACAGCTTTATAATATTCATCTGGGGGTGTAGATAAAAATTCAATACCTCTTGATCTCAGTTTACTAACTGTGGTAATAATATCATCTGTAGCCACAGCTATATGCTGAACACCAGGTCCTTCATAAAAATCAAGGTATTCTTCTATCTGTGATTTTTTCTTTCCTTCTGCTGGCTCATTTATTGGAAATTTAATTCTTCCATTACCATTACTCATAACCTTACTCATTAAAGCTGAGTATTCTGTATTAATTTGTTTGTCATCAAAAGATAAAAAGTTGACAAAACCCATAACATCTTCATAAAACTTAACCCACGTATTCATCTCATTCCAACCAACATTCCCAACCATATGATCAATATATTTTAAACCTACTGGGTCACTTTCATATGGTGATTCCCACTTTTGAAATCCTGGCAGAAAAGCCCCTTTATAATTTTTACGCTCTACGAAAATATGAACAGTTTCACCGTATGTGTATATTCCAGAGCGAACAACTTCGCCATACTCATCTTTTTCAACCGTAGGTTTCATAAAAGATTTTGCCCCTCTTGAAGTCGTTTCTTCCCATGATTTTTTTGCATCTTCAACCCAAAGCGCAATAATTTTCACGCCATCACCATGCTTTACAATATGATCATTAATAGATGATTTTGAATTTAGCGGAGAAGTTAAAACAAGCCTAATTTTGTCTTGTACAAGAACGTAAGACACAGAATCGGTACTGTTTGTTTCAAGTCCCTTGTATGCATAAGATTGAAAACCAAATGCTGATTGATAAAAATGAGCAGCTTGCTTTGCATTTCCCACATAAAACTCCACATAATCTGTTCCAAGTAATGGTAAAAAATCTTTAGCTTCTTTAAATATTTTTTCTAGCTTCATAAATTAAGTTAATTTATTCTATCCACGATTTATGATACTTTCCATCGGAAAGATCAATTGCTAATTGTGTTAACTTAAGTGGTGCAAATGTGTCTACCATAACTGCCAATTCATCAGTGCTTTTCTTTCCAATACTTCTTTCCATTGCACCAGGATGTGGGCCGTGTGGGATACCGGCCGGATGCAATGAAATATATCCTTCTTGCACATGATTTCTACTCATAAAATCACCATCCACATAATAGAGAACCTCATCAGAATCAATATTAGAATGGTTATATGGTGCAGGGATTGCCTCAGGATGATAATCATATAACCTAGGGCAGAATGAACAAAGAACAAATCTACTTGTTTCAAATGTTTGATGTACTGGAGGTGGTTGATGAACTCGTCCAGTTATTGGTTCAAAATCATGAATTGAAAAGGCATATGGGAAATTATACCCATCACATCCTACAACATCAAATGGATGTGTCGAATACAAATAATCATGAATCATATGTTCCTTTTTTATTTTCATTATAAATTCTCCCTTTTTATCATGAGTTTCTAATTCTTCAGGAAATCTTAAATCTCTTTCACAATATGGTGAGTGTTCTAAAAGTTGACCAAAATAATTTCTATATCTTTTTGGTGTATATACTGGATTGTACGATTCAACTACAAAATGCCTGTTTTCATTAGTATCAAACTTCATTTTGTAAATCATACCACGTGGAATTACTAAATAATCGCCTTCCTTGTACTTAATGTTACCAACAAAGGTCCTTAGTGTGCCTGTCCCTTTATGAATGAAAATAATTTCATCACCATCTGTATTTTTATAAAAATAGTCTTCCTCCTTATTTGTAGGTGCAGACAACATTATATTTAAATCATTATTTATTAAAATAGAAAGTCTACTTTTTAAAAGGTCGGGTATTTGGGGTGCCTTAAAAGCATCAAGTAAATAGGCTTTCATATTTTTTTCTACAGCGATCTCAGGCTCAACTGAATATGAATTAAGAATATCTACAACTTGAGTTGGTCTATGAATATGATATAATAATGTAGACATCCCATCAAAGCCAATTGTTCCAAATAATTCTTCATAATGGTAACCTCCATTTTCTTTTTTAAAAGTAGTATGTCTTTTGTGTGGTATTTTACCTAACTTGTGGTATCTAGGCATATTTTTAGTTTAAATAAAGTTATAACAAATGTAAGTATTTTTATTGGACAAAATAAAAATATTAGCTTTGCATACATATGAGGTTAAGCACATATAAATTAGCCAATAACAATAAAGAATTAATTGGTTTAGTAAAAAAAGATTCTCTAATAAATCTTAATGAATTTTTTGGAGATATTTCATTAGTTGATTTAATTAAAAAAGATAATTGGAAATCAGAAACTTTAAAAAAAATAGATGAAGAAAAGCTAGTTACTCACCATATAAATGATGTGAATCTGCTGGCCCCTATTCCAAATCCAAACTCATTAAGGGATGCTTATGCTTTCAGACAGCATGTTGAAACTTCAAGAAAAAATAGAGGCTTAGAAATGATAAAAGAATTTGATGAGTTCCCGGTTTTTTATTTTAGTAATCATAATGCAATCTATGGTCCTCAAGATGAAATTAAGTGCATGCCAAGTCATTTTGAAAAATTAGATTTTGAATTAGAAATTGCTATTGTAATTGGAAAAGAAGGAAGAAATTTAAAGGCTAATGAGGCTTCAAGTTATATTGCTGGATATATGATAATGAATGATGTTAGCGCTAGAGGATTACAGATGAAGGAAATGAAATTAAATCTAGGTCCAGCAAAAGGAAAAGATTTTGCATCTGTAATTGGTCCATATTTAGTAACGCCTGATGAAATTAAAGATAAATTAATTGATAAAGGAGGACATGGATCAATTTATGATTTAAAAATGTCTTGTTTTCTAAATAATCAACTTGTTTCTGAAGGAAATTTTAAAGATATGAATTGGACATTTGAACAAATAATTGAAAGGGTCTCATATGGAACAACAATTTATCCAGGTGATATTATTGGTTCTGGAACTGTTGGAACAGGTTGTTTGCTTGAGTTAAATGGAACCGGAAAAATAAAAGATTCAAATTATAACGAAGTTTGGTTAAAAGAAGGGGATGTTGTTAAAATGAAAATTGATAAATTGGGTGAAATTTCAAATAAGATAGTTTCAGAAAGTTCTGATCATAAAATTTAATAATTATGAAATCAATAGATATTAATTCTTTAAATAGTCAAGAACTTTACAGACTTTTAACATCCACTGTAACACCTCGTCCAATTGCATTTGTAAGCTCAAAAGATGAACAAGGGATTAATAATCTAAGTCCATTTTCTTTTTTTAATATCTTTTCAGTCACACCACCAATTCTTGTATTTTCACCAGTGAACAGAATAAGTAATAATTCAAAGAAGGACACACTAAATAATGTGATTAAAAGTAAGGAATGTGTAATAGCGCTTGCAAATAAAAAAATTGTTCAACAAGTTTCTCTATCATCTGTAAATTATGATAGCAAAATAGATGAGTTTGAAAAAGCTGGATTTACCAAAATTAAAGCATCACTAATTAATGCAAATTTGATTAAAGAGGCTCCAGTAAATTTTGAATGTAAAGTAAATCAAATAATAGAGTTAGGTAAAGAAGGAGGTGCTGGAAATTTAGTTATTTGTGAAATACTCAAGATTCATATAGATGAAAAAATAATGGATCACGAAAACAAGATTGATCCTTTAAAGCTTGATATAGTTTCAAGATTAGGGCATAGCTGGTATGGTGAAACAACATCTGAAAGTATTTTTGAGATAGCAAAGCCTATTTCAAAAATCGGAATTGGTTTTGATGGATTGCCAGAAGAAATTCTAAATAGTTCCATTTTTACTGGAAATGAACTTGCAATGCTAGCATCAGTAGACACAATCCCCTCACAAAAAAATAAAGAAAGCATAACTTTAAACACAGAAGAAAAGCATATTTTAGCAAAAAAAATGCTTGAACAAGCAAAAATCATTGAAGCTTGGCAGATATTAATATAATATATATAAAATGAAATTCGAATTACCAACATTAAATTATGCATATGATGCATTAGAACCAAACATTGATGCAAGAACGATGGAAATACATCATTCAAAACACCATAATGGATATACAAATAATCTTAACAATGCTATTTCTGGCACTGATCTTGAAGGAAAGACAATTGAAGAAATCTGTAAATCAGATAATCTAAGTCCTGCTGTTAGAAATAATGGAGGAGGCTATTATAATCACTGTTTATTTTGGGAATTATTGTCTCCAAATGGAGGCGGAAATCCTGATGGCGCAATTGCTGATGCAATTATAAATCAATTTGGGTCTTTTGACAATTTTAAAGATGAATTCTCCAAATCAGCAGCAACAAGATTTGGTTCAGGATGGGCTTGGCTATGCGTGAAAGATGGGGGGCTATGTATCTGTTCTACTGCTAATCAAGATAATCCACTAATGAATGATAGTTGTGGAGGAACACCAATTTTATGTCTTGATGTATGGGAGCATGCATACTATTTAAATTATCAGAACCGAAGACCTGATTATATTAATGCTTTCTTCAATTTAATCAATTGGAATAAAGTTAATGAGCTATACACTCAAGCTTTATAATATTTTTATAAATTTGCGCATCTACTATTAAACATTAAAGAAAAATGAAAAAATTTATCACACTATTTACAATATTTAGCTTTTTATTAATTGGTATCTATACAATTAATGCTCAGTCTGACACATTAGCTGATACAACATTAATGGATACTTCAAACAATCAAGAAATGGCTGAAACTTATGAGCCTGCTGAGACAGTTGAGTCAGCATCATTTCATCAAGTAATAAAGCAAAAGTTTATTGAAGGGGGCCCTGGATTTATGGGCATTGTTCTTCTTTGTTTAATTTTAGGTTTAGCTTTAGCTATAGAAAGAATTATTTATTTAAACCTTGCCACTACAGACACTGACAAGTTGTTGTCTGGTGTAGAAAATGCTTTACAAAATGGAGGGGTAGATGCTGCCAAGGAAGTGTGCAGAAATACAAAAGGTCCTGTGGCTTCAATTTTTTATCAAGGTCTTGATAGAGCAAACGAAGGAATTGATATGGTTGAAAAATCTATAATTTCTTATGGTAGTGTGCAAATGGGATTATTAGAAAAAGGACTTTCGTGGATTTCTCTTTTCATCGCTCTAGCTCCAATGCTTGGATTCATGGGAACAGTAATCGGAATGATTGGCGCATTTGATGCTATTGAAGCAGCTGGGGACATTTCTCCTTCACTTGTTGCTGGAGGTATAAAAGTTGCGCTTCTAACTACAGTTTTTGGTTTAATTGTAGCTATGATTCTTCAAGTATTTTACAATTATTTAATTTCAAAAGTAGACTCAATAACTAATTCTATGGAAGATGCATCAATTTCTTTAATAGACCTACTTGTAAAGCACAAATAATATGGAAGGCTTAATAAATATTGGAATCATTATAACATACATAATGATTGGATTTGCAGCTCTAACAGCAATTTCTTTTGGTGTTAAAAAAATACTTTCAAATACAAAAAATGCTAAGAAAACTCTTTTCACAATTTTAGGTTTAGTAATTGTATGTATTGCATCATATGTATTTGCTTCAGATGAAGTACTGCAATCATATGAAAAATATAAAATTAGTGCATCTGAATCTAAAAATGTAGGAATGGGATTAATTATGTTTTATACACTTGCGATTTTAGCTGTTGGCGCAATTTTATATTCTGAACTTTCAAAAGCGTTTAGTAAGTAATGGCAAGTAAGAGAAGAGGTTTGCCAGAAATTAATGCCGGCTCAATGGCCGATATTGCTTTCTTACTATTAATCTTTTTTCTTGTAACAACTACTATGGATATTGACACTGGAATAGCTAGAAAGCTACCTCCAATGCCAGAAGAAGATCAGCCAGAAGATGACTCTCAGATTAACGCAAGAAATATTTATGTTGTTCTAATAAATTCTAATAATCAATTGCTAGTTGAAGGTGAAATGATGGATATCTCTCAACTAAGGGATGGGGCAAAAAGTTTTATTGATAATAATGGGGTGCGAGAAGATTTATCTGAAAATCCTGAAAAAGCAATTATTTCTTTACAAAATGATAGAGGAACATCATACAAAATGTATATAAGAGTACAGAACGAACTTGCAGCAGCATATAATGAATTAAGAAATAAAGCTTCTTTGAGTAAATTTGGAGAAAGATATAATGACTTAAATAAGTCTGATCAAAAAGAAATTAGAAAAATGTACCCTCAGAAAATTTCTGAGGCAGAACCAAAAAATATAGGAGGAAATTCATAATGAGTAAATTTAAAAAAAGTGGAAATAAAGGAATGCCAGCAATTTCAACTGCTTCTTTGCCTGATATAGTATTTATGCTATTATTCTTTTTTATGGTTACGACAGTAATGAGAGAAACAACATTATTTGTATCTGTTGTTACTCCTAAAGCAACAGAGATTAAAAAAATGGAAAAGAAATCTTTGGTAAGCTATATTTACATTGGTTCTCCAGTAAAAAGAATGCAAGCTTCCTACGGAACATCAGCTAGAATTCAATTAAATGACGCTTTTGCTGAGGTAGGAGATATTCAAGAATTTATTGCTACTGAAAGAGAAGCGAAAGATGAAAAGGAAATTCCATATATGACGACATCTATTAAAGGAGACGAAACGGTAAAAATGGGCATTATCACTGATGTCAAGCAGGAGCTTAGAAAAGCTAATGCATTAAAAATTAATTATTCGACAAGAAAAGGAGAATATTAATTTTAATCAATATCTATTTGCTTAGAACTACTAAACAAAAGATATAATAAAATTCCAACTGAAAATAAACTAAAAATTATAGCGCTATTTGTAGTTTGTGGCAAATCTGTCTCGCTATAATGATTAAAGTTTTGTACAATATCGAATGATTTTAAATATGGATAAGAAATAATAATAGCAAGGGCATTATTTGTAAAATGAGCAATTATTGGAACCCATATAGATTTAGTCCAATAAAACATATATCCTAAAACACATCCTAATACAAATCTTGGAATTAAACCATCTAGATGAAAATGAATTAAACTAAATAAAGTTGAAGTAACTATTATAGCAAAATGTGGGTTTCTTAAAAAACGATGGAGTTTTTTTTGAATTAGGCCTCTAAAAAAAAGTTCTTCGCCAACTGCAGGCACAATTGCCATAACTAAAAGATTTGCTAGTAAGTCATTAAAACCATCCATTTTTAAAAAAGCTAAAACAATAATCTCAGAATTTTTATCAAATTTTTGCATCCAATTTGGAAAGTCAATTGCCATATTAAATTCTATTAAAAAAGAAACTATGGGGGTTATTAATAAAATGATTCCGAGCGAGAGTAAAATTGATTGCCTAGAAAAATAAGTTTTGAAACCAAATTGGAAATTTGTCAAGTAACCATATAAAAGTAATGGAGTAATAAAAGTACCTGTGGCACTAAAAAACTGAATAATCTTTAAGATATTTATAGAAGTCTGAGAGGAAAGATCATAATTAAAAAATAAATTGAATCCATTCTCAAATAATAAGGATACAATTCCTAAAGCAAACATATGATGTAGGAAAAAAGAAATAAACAGTAGGCCCAACAACAGAAAAACCTTTAGTAAAGGGGTGCGATTAGAAAAAAAACCTTTTAAATTCAATTATATTATTTTAGCCAAAAATTATGAGTGTAAAGATAGGAAATATTGATGTAGGAGAATTCCCTTTATTATTAGCACCAATGGAGGATGTAAGTGACCCTCCTTTTAGAGCGCTATGTAAAGAGTACGGCGCAGATGTAATGTATACTGAATTTATTTCTTCTGAAGGCTTAATTCGTGATGCTTTTAAAAGCACACAAAAACTAGACATTTATGACTCAGAAAGACCTATAGGAATTCAAATTTTTGGAAGTGAAATTTCATCAATGAAACAAGCGACTGAAATTTGCGCAAGAGAAAACCCAGAAATAATTGATATAAATTATGGTTGCCCAGTTAAAAAAGTTGCTAATAAAGGTGCTGGAGCAGGTATCTTAAAAGATATCCCTAAAATGATTTCAATGACAGAAGAAATTGTTAAATCAACTGATATACCTGTAACAGTAAAAACAAGGCTTGGTTGGGATGAACATTCAAAATATATAGTAGAAGTAGCAGAAAGATTACAAGATGTAGGCATTAAAGCAATTTCCATTCACGGAAGGACTAGAAAGCAAATGTATAAAGGAGAAGCAGACTGGACTTTAATTGGTGAGGTTAAAAACAATCCAAGAATGAAAATTCCTGTTTTTGGCAATGGAGATGTTGATAACCCACATAAAGTAAAAGAAGTTAAAAGTAAGTATGGAGTTGATGGTGTAATGATTGGAAGAGGGGCCATAGGTTATCCATGGATTTTTAATGAAATAAAACACTATTTAAAAACAAATGAATTACTTGAAAAACCAAGTATAAAAGAACGGGTTCAAATATGCAGAAGACATCTTAAGCATTCTATTATTTGGAAAGGCGAGCAGTTAGGTATTGCTGAGATGAAAAGACACTATAGTTCTTATTTCAAGGCTATTCCAAATTTCAAAGAATATAGAACAAGAATGGTAACTGCAAACTCAGAACAAGAAGTGTTGGAAATTTTAAATACAGTTGAAGAAAGATTTATTAGTTTCTAATAAATTTTAAGCATTAATCTTGAGGTTAGTAATGAAGCTACAAAACCAATCAGTAAAACAATTATTTGAATAAAAATCAAATCCTTAAGTAAAATTTTTACCGGATAAGCGTCAATAACAAAACTGCCTTCTCCCATTTTCACAAAACCAAACTCTTGCTGTAGATAAGCTAATGAAAAACCAAATAAAAGACCAAAAAAACTTCCCGATAATACACCCAACATACTTTTGTAGGTAAATACTTTTCGTATAGATTGCTTGTCTAAACCTAAATTATTTAATTGGTCAATATCCTTTTTCTTATCAATAATTAAAACTGCTAATGAGCTAATGATATTAAATGCTGAAATTATCATAATAAATATAAGTATTAGCAACACGACCAGTCTTTCGGTATTTAAAATTTTAAATAAAAAATCCTGTTGTTGATATTGATTTTTAATAAGATATTTTTCACCTAATTCTTCCGAAAGCATCTTTTGAAAATCTAACATTTTAGACTTTTCTTTTAGATTAATTTCAATTGCTGAGACATATTGTTGTTTTTGGATTAAATTTTGAACAAAGCTTATAGGGGTTATTATATATTTTGAATCAATCTCTTGCTGAACCCCAAAAATTCCCACTGGAGAAATAGAAGAACTAACAAATGCATTTTCAATTTTTAGCATATTTTTTGAATTTCTATTTGGTAAATAAATAGTCATATTTTCAAAAAATGAACCAATATTCATGGACAGGTAATATGCAACTCCTCTACCAACAACAGCGACGTTTGTTTTTTGAAAATTATCTATATAATCGCCATTAACTAATATAGAATCAAAATTTGTTAATTTATTATAATTAGTATCAACACCTTTTATGGTTGCTAAATATTGTTTTTTATTATATTCAACAAGTACCTTTTCTTCTAAAACAGAAGAAAAAACATTAATTTCTTCTTCTAATAAAAGAAGATCAATAATTTTTTTATTTTGAAAATTCTTTCCTTCAGCACTTGTGATTTTAATGTGTGGATCAAATACATTATACATATCAAGAACTAGATTTTCAAAACCATTAAAAACAGATAAAACTAAAACAAGAGCCGCTGTGCCTATAGCAATTCCAACTTGAGTAATTATTGAAAGTAGATGCACATAGCCAATCTTTTTTTTAGAAAAAAAATATTTAATAGCGATGTAAAGTGGGAGATTCATTACAAATTACTTCTTTAACAGCTTATCAATCTGTTCAGCATACTCTGCAGAGTCATCAATATAAAAATTTAGCTCAGGTACAACTCTCAATTGATTACGCACAGCAATACCCAATTTTTTTCTTAAAAGTGACTTATTTTTTTTAATCTTATTTATAGCATCATTAGGATCAGTAGCAGGAAAAATACTTAAATATATATTTGCATAGGCCAAATCAGGAGATATTCTAACAGCAGTTATACTAATCATAATTGGTCCTAAAATATTATTTGACTCAACATTAAAAATTTGAGATAATTCTTTTAAAACTAAGCGTGCAACCTTTTTTTGTCTTGTAGATTCCATATGTTAGCAAAAATAAACATTCCTTTCTTTCGTTATCTTTGCTGAATGGATTTCTTTTTTAAAATATTAAGATACATAAGATCGTATTTATCTTATGTTTTTTTAAATATAGGTTCTAATATAATCAGTGTTATCTTTTCCTTATTTTCTCTTACAATGATTATTCCATTTTTAGGAATTCTTTTTGGAACTCAAGAAAAGGTATACCAAGCAAAGCCACTTTCTTTAAATGCGGCTTCTATAAAAGAAAACTTTTATTTATTCTTAAGTACAACAATCGATAATAAAGGAAATGTTGAGGCATTATTGCTTATTTGTGTAATAGTATTAATCATGTTCTTCATTAAAAATCTATTTAGGTACTTAGCTCTTTTCTTTCTGACTCCAATAAGAAATGGGGTAATACATGATATAAGAATGGATTTGCATAAAAAAATACTAGCTTTAGATTTAGCTTTTATAGGATCTAAAAGAAAAGGGGATTTAACATCAAGACTAACTTCTGACTTAGTTGAAATTGAATGGTCAATAATGGGGGGTCTAGAAATGTTTTTTAAAGATCCAATATCCATTATTCTTTATTTATCAACTCTGATTTTTATAAGTCCACAATTAACAGTTTTTGTAATTATTTTATTCCCTATTGCGGGGATTCTAATAGGATACATAGGTAAAAGTTTAAAAAATTCATCCAAAAAGGGACAAGATAAATTAGCATATATAATGTCCATTATTGATGAAAATATTTTTGGTTTAAGAATCATTAAAACTTTCAATGCTGAAAATTTTATTAATTCTAAGTTTGAAAAATCTAGCAATGAATACAAGAAAATAATGAATAGTATTTTAAGAAAAAAAGATTTATCATCTCCAATGAGTGAGCTTTTAAGTACTGTAGTTATGGTAATAGTAATGTGGTTTGGGGGGCAACTTGTTTTATCAGAAAATTCTATGCTTTCCCCTCAAGAATTTATAGGATACATTTTAATATTTTCTCAAATTATTCCTCCAGTAAAATCCCTAACAACATCATATTACTATATTCAAAAAGGTAGT
This sequence comes from uncultured Weeksellaceae bacterium, assembly GCA_964549835.1. Taxonomy (GTDB): domain Bacteria; phylum Bacteroidota; class Bacteroidia; order Flavobacteriales; family BACL11. The sequence goes on along the minus strand of CAZJXE010000004.1, from coordinate 8,763 downwards.
GCGGCTGCTGAAAGAGTTTATGAAATACTTGATCAAGAAAATACTATAGTCAATAAAAAAGATGTTCATAAAATATCAAATCTTAAGAACTCGATTAATTTTATTATTAAATCCTTTAAATATGAAAATAAAAATGTTCTTCAAAATATAAATTTTACAATTAAAAAAGGACAAAAAGTAGCATTGGTTGGTCATTCTGGTGGTGGGAAAACAACGCTTGCAGATTTATTACCTAGGTTTTATGATTTAGAAGATGGAGAGATAAATATTGATAATATAAACATCAAAGATATTGATCTTTTTAACTTAAGGAATATCATCAGTATAGTTAGTCAAGACTCTATTTTGTTTAATGATAGTATATACAATAACATAAAAATTGGAAATCTTAATGCTACTAAGGAGGATATTATAAATGCTGCTAAAGCTGCAAATGCACACGAGTTCATTTTAAAATGTGAGGATTCATATCAAACAAATATTGGTAATTCTGGTGAAAAGTTGTCTGGAGGACAAAAACAAAGAATTAGTATTGCTAGAGCAATATTAAAAAATCCAGAGATTTTAATTTTAGATGAAGCTACCTCATCACTAGACTCAGAATCTGAGAATTTAATTCAAGATGCCTTAACAAATCTGATGAAAGACCGAACTTCTCTTGTAATTGCTCATAGACTCTCAACAATCGAAAATGCAGATAATATTATTGTTTTAAAAGAGGGAAAAATTATTGAACAAGGCAGCCATTCTTCATTAATAGCCAAAAATGGATCATATAAAAAGCTTCATGATTTACAATACAAAAACAACTAATACAAAAAGTTATTATAAGGGTAACGTTTAACATGTAATTGCTTAACTCTTTCATAAAGCCTTTCTCTTAATTCTTCAAAATTTGTTTTATCTAAAGCTGAAATAAAAATACTCTCTATATCTAATTTATTCATCCAACTATGCTTTAAATCATTTAAAGACATATTTTCTTTTTTAAATGGGGTAAGGTCATCTTCTTCTTTCTGCTGATAGGTGTATGCATCAATCTTATTAAAGATGATTATTTTAGGCTTGGACTCGGCTCCTATTTCAGCAATGGTAGTATTTACTATGTCTATTTGTTCTTCAAAATTTGGATTTGAAATATCAACAACGTGAACCAAAAGATCTGACTCCCTCACTTCATCTAATGTTGATTTAAATGATTCGACAAGTTGATGGGGTAATTTTCTTATAAACCCAACGGTATCAGACAAAAGAAAAGGTAGGTTCTTTAAGACCACTTTTCTAACAGTTGTATCTAGTGTTGCAAATAACTTGTTTTCAGCAAATATCTCTGATTTTGATAATTTATTCATTAAGGTTGATTTTCCTGCATTTGTATATCCAACTAGTGCAACTCTGATCATGTCAGCTCTCCCCTTTCTTCTTGTTAAGCTTTGTTTGTCAATTTTAGCAAGCTTTTTCTTTAGCAGTGAAATCTTATCCTTAATTATTCGCCTATCAGTTTCAATTTGAGTTTCTCCGGGTCCTCTCATACCGATCCCTCCTTTTTGACGCTCTAGATGTGTCCACATTCTTGTTAATCTTGGTAATAAATATTCATATTGTGCTAACTCAACCTGTGTACGAGCTTGCGCTGTTTGAGCCCTAGAAGCAAAAATATCCAGTATTAAATTACTTCTATCCAATATCTTTGTTTTAAGAAATATTTTTTGAATATTTTTTAGTTGAGAGGGGGTTAGATCATCATCAAAAATAACAACATCTATTTTTTCATCTTTAACATAATCCTTCACCTCATTTATCTTTCCTTTACCTAAAAAGGTAGTATTGTCTGGATTTGGCAATTTCTGTGTAAATCTTTTAACAGGATTCACACCAGCTGTTTGAGCAAGAAAAGATAACTCCTCAAGATATTCATCAACTTGATCTTGAGATAACTTTGGGGTGATTAAACCAATTAGAATGGCTTTCTCAGACATTTTTAAACTTATCCGACAATTAGGATTTTTTTCTTGCAGCAATAAAACTTCTAATAAATGAAATCATAGCTAATGAGCCAGTCAATAACATTGCTGCTACTCTTATAATTGAAAGTGTTCTTCCGTCTGCGATTGCAGCTTTAAGTGGCATTGTTAAACCTAAAAGAGCTATTAACGTAACTAATACTGCGATATGAGCAATAATTTTATTCTCTTTTTTCACTCCTCCATTACATAATAATAAGACCACACCAAAGAAAAGAGGAATAAAAGCAGTTATCGATTGTTCGGGTTTTTCAACAGTTCCTTCAAAGGTCAAATAAGCCCATAATGGCATTAAAATTAAAGTTATACTATTCAGTAAATTAGCTTGGTGAGTTTTCATTTTGATAAATTTTATTAATAAATTTCTTATCAGCAAAGAAACAAATAAAACTCATAAAAATTTGGTATTTTCACAACTTTATATTTAGAATGAAAAAAATATTTAAGGCTTTTTTTATACTAACTTTCCTCACAAAGTGCATCTATGCACAACAATCTTTTCCTAAAAATGGAGTTGATGAAAATTTCAAACCCCTATATGCATTTACCAATGCCAACATAATTATTTCCCCAAATAAAGAATTAAAAAAAAGTACACTTCTAATTCAAGATAATATCATTATTGAGGTTGACAGTAATTTATCAATTCCTCAAAATGCAATTATATATGATTTGCAAGGAGATTATATTTATCCTTCTTTTATTGATTTGTATTCAAATTATGGTTTAGAAAAACCTATTAAGAAGTCTTCTGGTTATACTCCCCAATATGAAAGCAATAAAAAGGGGCCATATAATTGGAACCAGGCAATTCACCCAGAAATACATGCTTCACATCAATTTTTTCATAATAAAAAAACTTTAGAAAAATATCAAGAAATGGGATTTGGTTCAGTTTTGACTCATTTAGATGATGGTATTTTTAGAGGAACTGGTTGTTTTGTTGTTTTGGCTAACAACAGGGAAAATCAGGATGTACTAGTAAATAAAGCTGCCACTTTTTATTCCTTTAGTAAAGGAAGTTCAAGTCAAAGATATCCAACATCGCTTATGGGAAGTATTGCGCTAATTAAGCAAACCCTTCTTGATAGCGAATGGCATGAAAAAACAAATGAAAATTCTAATATTTCATTGTCTGAATATAATGCAAACAAAAATTTAGCAAAAATTTTTGAAGTTAAAAGTCATTTAGATTACGGAAGATTGTTTAAAATTTCTGACGAATTTGAAATTGACTATATAGTTATGGGAAATGGAAATGAATTTTTAAAAATAGGTGAAATTAAACAAACTAAATTTCCAATAATTGTTCCTATTAACTTTCCTGAGGATTATGATGTTTCTAATTTAGATGAAGCGCTAAGCATTAATTTAAGTGATTTAAAAAAATGGGAGACTGCCCCATTTAATCCAAGAATTCTACAAGAAAACAACATTACCTTTGCTATCACATCATCTGGAATAAAAAACAAAACTGAATTTCTTAAAAATCTAAAGTTAGCGGTAAGCAAAGGATTATCAAAATCTGATGCTTTAAGGTCATTAACAGTAACACCTGCAAAGTTAATTGGTGTAGAAAATAAAATAGGTACGATAGAAAAAGGCAAAATAGCTAATTTCTTGATTTGTTCTTCTGATATATTTGATAGTGGGGAAATCTATGAAAATTGGACTGCAGGAAAAAGAAATGTTATTAAGAAAAAAATAAAAGAAGACATTAGAGGTTATTACACTTTTAAGTCAGAAAAATTTAACAACTCATTAGTTGAGATTAAAGGTCAAAAAAACAAACCAACTGTAAAGATTTATAGTATTGATTCAGTAAACCTTATAACTTCACTAAAAGAAAATATCATTACAATTAATGATAAGGATGGAGGTTTTAAAGCATTAGGATATATTGAAAATGGAAAAATATCAGGAGATTTTTTAAAAGATGACGGTAAAAAATATCCATTTATAATGCAAAGAGATTCTATCTTCAATGATCAAAAAAAGAAAAAAGAAGATAGTGTAACTGAACAAATACCAAGTGTTTGGCTGCCAAATAAGTCTTATGGATTAAATAAAAAATTAGAAGCAAAGTCAATACTTTTTAAAAATGCAACTCTTTGGACAAATGAAGATTTAGGAATTGTTAAATCTGCAGACATTGCAATTAGTAATGGTAAAATTGTTGCAATTGGTGAAAATCTTGATACCAACCAGATCACCAATACTACAAACACATCATTTGAAATTATAAATGTTAAAGGGAAACACATCACATCTGGAATTATTGATGAACACTCTCATATTGCTATAAGTAAAGGCGTCAATGAAAGTAGTCAAGCGGTAACCGCCGAAGTAAGTATTTCAGATGTAGTTAATCCCGATGATCATAATATCTTTCGTCAAATAGCTAGTGGAGTAACATGCTCTCAGCTACTGCATGGATCAGCAAATCCAATAGGTGGCCAATCTGCATTAGTTAAATTAAGATGGGGGAAGACTGCAGAGGAAATGAAGATTAAAAATTGTGATGGTTTTATCAAATTTGCGCTAGGTGAAAATGTAAAACAAAGTAACTGGGGAGATTTCAATACGATTCGCTTCCCACAAACAAGAATGGGCGTTGAGCAAGTTTTTTATGATGCGTTTTACAAAGCAAAAAAATATAAAAATGCATGGGCTGAGTATAACAATTTAAGTCTTAGAAAAAAAAGAGAAACCATTCCTCCTAGAGAGGATATAGAACTAAATGTACTGGCAGAAATACTAGATGGGAAAAGACATATTACTTGCCACTCATATGTAGAATCAGAAATCAATATGTTGATGCATGTTGCAGACTCAATGGGTTTCAAAATAAATACATTTACACATATTCTTGAGGGGTATAAATTAACAAAGAAATTAAAAAGTCATGGCGCTGGAGCATCAACTTTTGCTGACTGGTGGGCATATAAATTTGAAGTTAATGACGCCATTCCATACAATGCGGCAATTCTAAATGATGCAGGAGTGGTAACTGCAATTAATTCTGATGATGCAGAAATGGGAAGAAGATTAAACCAAGAAGCAGCAAAAGCTGTAAAATATGGATCAAGTTCACAGGAAGATGCTTGGAAAATGGTTACACTAAATCCGGCTAAACTATTAAGGTTAGATAACAGAATGGGGTCTTTAAAAATTGGAAAAGATGCAGATGTTGTTATCTGGTCAGGTAATCCTCTATCTATTTACTCTAAAGTTGAACAAACCTATATTGATGGAATTTGCTACTATGATTTAGAAGAAAATAAAAAAACTCAAAATAGAGATTACAATGAAAAACTTAGGATTATTAAATTACTTAGTACTTCCAAAAGTAAAAATAAAGTGAAAAATTCTCCGAAAAAAGAAACGTTTTACCATTGCGACACAATAGAACATGAACATGAGCATGAACATTAAAAAAAGTCTAATTTTTTGTCTTTGTTTTCTTTGCTATAGTGCTTATAGCCAAACAAAATTATTTATGGGTGGTATAGCTCATTTAGGTAATGGAGAAAAAATTGAGAACTCAGTTATTAGTGTTAAAGACGGTAAAATTGACTTAGTTGCTGATTTGTCAAAAATTAGAATTAATCCTGAAGCATTTGACACAATATATAAAGTATATGGCAAGCACATTTATCCTGGATTTATTCTTACAAACACAAAGCTTGGTATTACTGAAATAGATGCTGTTAGAGCTACTAATGATTACAGAGAAGTTGGAATGATGAATCCTAACATAAAAAGTCAAATTGCCTACAACGTTCAATCTAAAATTATTGAAACAGTAAGGACAAATGGCGTTTTAATTACTCAAGTAACACCTAAAGGAGGTGTTATTTCTGGTCAATCTTCTATTATGTATTTAGCTGGATGGAATTGGGAAGACGCTACTTGTAAAGAAAATGATGGCATTCATTTAAGGTGGCCATCATCATATTATAATACTGGATGGTGGGGGGAACAAGGAAAAGTTGAAAAAAACAAACAACATGAGGAAAGAGTAAATAAAATATTAGACTTTTTAGAAAAGTCTTATGCCTATTTTAAATCAAATTCAGAAATAGACTTAAAAATGGAAAGCATGCTTGGAGTTTTTAATGGTGATAAAAACTTATACCTACATGCAAATTACTCAAAGGATATAATTGAAGGTATAAATATTTGTAAAAAGTTTAATATTAAAAAAATTGTTTTAGTTGGTGGTGAAGATGCGACTAAAGTAATGAACGTATTAAAAGAAAATAATATTCCCGTTATATTAAAACGTGTTCATAGACTTCCAAAAAATGAGGATAGTAAGCTTTATTCTCCTTACGAACAAGCTAAAATACTAAATGATAATAATATCACTTTTGCTTTTAGCTATGCGGGTGAAATGGATGCAATGGGCTCAAGAAATCTCCCTTTTACAGCAGGAACAGCTGTTTCATATGGACTAAAATATGAAGATGCAATAAAGGCATTAACCTTAAATACAGCTAAAATATTAGGCGTTGAGGAGAATTTAGGAAGTTTAGAACAGGGTAAAGAAGCAACTTTTTTTATATCAACAGGAGATGCCTTGGACATTTTAGGAAATAATGTGGAAAATATATTTATTAAAGGAGAATCAATAGAGCTTGAAAATCATCAAAGCAAATTGTACCAAAAATATACTGAGCGTTAAAAGTTAATACCCAATATTATTTCTAACTCTTTCTAAAACTTTATTTGCAATTTCTGAGGCTTTTCTTGCACCCTCTTTTAATTCTAATTCAATGATATCAGTGTTACTCATCAATTGATTAAATTTATTTCTTGGCTCAGAAAATTCATCACAAATTAATTCAAAAAGCTCCTGCTTTGCATGGCCATAACCATAATTTCCTGCTTTATATTTAACGGCCATTTCTTTAGTTTTTTCATCTGATGCAAGAAGTTTATAAAGCTTAAATACATTGCAATTTTCAGGATCTTTTGGTTCATCGAGACCTAAACTATCTGTTTTTATAGACATTATTTGTTTTCTTAATTTTTTATCATCAAGAAAAATATTAATAATATTATTATATGATTTACTCATTTTTTGACCATCTGTACCTGGAATTATCATAACTCTTTCATCAACACTCACTTCTGGAATAACAAATGAACCTTTATAAATATGATTAAAAGCACCGGCAATATCTCGAGTAATTTCTAGATGCTGAATTTGATCTTTACCCACTGGAACAATTTCAGCATCATAAAGTAAAATATCCGCAGCCATTAGTACAGGATAGGTAAATAATCCAGAGTTTACATCAGATAATCTATCAGACTTGTCCTTAAACGAATGAGCATTTGCTAACATTGGAAATGGGGTAAAACAATTCAAATACCAAGTTAATTCACAAACTTGGGGAACATCAGATTGTCTATAAAATAAATTCTTTTTAGTATCAAAGCCAAAAGCAAGCCAGGCAGCAGCAGTGGCATAAGTATTTTCTTGCAAAACTTTTTTATCCCTTACTGTTGTAAAGGAATGTAAATCTGCAATGAAAAATAAACTTTCATTTTTAGAATTTTGAGATATTTTTATAGCAGGAATAATTGCTCCCAGCAAATTTCCAAGATGAGGCACTCCTGTGCTTTGTATTCCGGTTAAAACTCTTGCCATTAAACTAAATTTTACTTTGTAAAAATAGGATTTTTATATTTGTAAAATGAAATGGACTAATTTTTCTATTAAAAATTTTGGTTATTTATTAAGTTCATTATGGAGGTTATGGTTTCTTACTGTTTTTTTGATTGTATTCATTATTTTAATACCTCCGCTTTTCTTTTTTACTCAAATTTATACCGATCAAAAAATAGTATGTAATATAGCAAGATTATGGTCTAGACTTACTCTTTTTTTCTCTGGTGTTTTTCTAAATGTTAAATATGAGGAAGAAATTAATAGAAATGAAAACTATATTATTTGCCCTAATCATATCTCAACAATCGATATCCCAGTTATTCTAGCTGCTCTAAATTTCCCTATCATTTTTATGGCAAAAAAAGAGTATACTAAAATTCCAATATTTGGCTGGTTTTACAAAAACAATACTGTAATTGTTAATAGAGAGAATAATAAAGATGCATATGGAGCATTTGTTAGCGCAAATGAAAAACTAAATAATGGGTTAAATGTATGTATTTTCCCTGAAGGGGGTGTCCCTCCTCCCGAAGTTAAACTAAGAAGGTTCAAGAATGGACCTTTTAAACTTGCAATTGAAAGTAATACTAAAATAATTCCGGTGACAATGCCGAATAATAAAAGTTGTTTTCCTTGGAATTATTTTAGAGGACGACCAGGGCGACTTAATGTTGAGGTTCATGCGCCTATTTCCCAAAAACAAGAAACAAATGATATAAAAAATTTGAATACTACAGTATACAATATTATTTTTGACAAACTATCCGACTATGAAAATTGATGACAAATTAATTTCTGACTTAGCTAAATTAGCTAAGCTGAGCTTTGATAAAGAAAGTTCAAAAAAGATGAAAGATGATTTAAAAAAAATTATTGGTTTCGTCGACAAACTTTCAGAAATTGATACAGAAAATGTTGAACCATTAATTTATTTAAGTGAAGAGTCAAACGTATTAAGAAAAGATAATAATATTCAAAACATAAGCCAAGAAAAGGCTCTTAGCAATGCCCCAGAAAAAGATTCAGACTATATTCTTGTTCCAAAAGTTCTTGATAAAT
>CAZJXE010000003.1:0-23222 GCA_964549835.1 uncultured Weeksellaceae bacterium | reverse complement strand
GGATTTGAACCAATAACCTTTTGATTTTCAATCAAATACTCTAAACCGTTGAGCTATTTTAGAAAATAATCTTCTCAAAATGGATTTGAACCAATAACAAAATGATTAACAGTCATTTGCTCTACCGTTGAGCTATTGAGAATATTTTATTTAAGTATTTTTACCAACAAGATTTTTTTACTCCTATTGCATTTGAGTATAATATTATTTCACGTAATTTTATTCTTGTTATTCTAAATTTATAAAATATATGTTTTGAATTACCGGTAATTAAGCACTTATTTTTAATGACTGAGTAACGTTTTAAATAATTATTATTTTTTTGATTAATTAGTTTTTTAGTGAAAAAACAGTCTTGTAAAACTAATAAAGATATATACATTATTTCCTTTTCTTTAAAATTTTTTCTAAAATTTTTATCTTTTAATATTTTTTTATTTTTGTTAAATAATTTATTCATCAAAATTTATAATATTCCGTTAAAAGAAAAAATAGCTGATAAAACAAATATAACAAAAGCTAAAGAAAGTGGTAAAAATATTTTTCAACACAATCTCATTAATTGGTCTATTCTGTATCTTGGAAAAGATGCTCTTACTCAAATATAAAAAAATAATATTAAACAAATTTTTAATGCAAAAATCGAAGAATTAATTATTGGGTTTTCAATTTCGATTATAAAAAATAACCATCCACCCAAAAACATTAATATTGTTAAAGAGCTCATAAGAATCATGGAGCTATATTCTGCCAAAAAAAATAATGCAAAGCCCATACTAGCATATTCAACGTTATAACCAGAAACAAGTTCAGATTCTGCTTCTGGAAGATCAAACGGAGCCCTGTTTGTTTCTGCCAAAATGCTTATTAAAAACATTAAAAATAAAGGAAAAAAAGGTATTACGAAAAATATAAATTTTTGAAAAAAAACTATGTCAACAAAACTTAAAGATCCTGTGCAAACAAGTATGCTAATTAATATTAAACCAATTGAAACTTCGTAAGATATCATTTGAGCTGCACTTCTTAAAGCTCCAAAAAAAGCATATCTTGAATTACTTGCTCATCCCGATATTATTATTCCATAAACTCCTAATGAAGATACTGCAAATAAAAATAATAATGCAATATTAATATCAACAAAAAATGAAAAAGTTGAAAAAGGTATTACAGATCACCCAAATAAGCTTAACATTAAAGTTAATATTGGTGCAAATATAAAACCAAAAGTATTTGCATTCGTTGGTATTACTGTTTCTTTAAGTAATAATTTTAAACCGTCTGCTAACGGCTGTAATAACCCTAAAAACCCGACTACATTAGGTCCTTTACGTTGTTGCATTGAACCCATTATTTTTCTTTCAGCTAATGTTAAATAAGCTACCGAAATAAGCACCGGTACAACGATTATTAAAAAATTTAATATTTTTTCAAGTAAAAACATCTATTAATTATTAAATTTTTTATATTTATATTTAATTTTTTGATTTATTTTAACCTTTTAATAAGTTTACAAATTCTATTCCTACGGTACCCTTAATTCTATAATAAATAACTAATATTGCTAATCCGATAGAAGATTCTGCTGCAGCTACTGTTAAAATAAATATAGAAAATATTTGACCTATGCTATCGTCTAGGTATGAAGATGAAACTAGAAGATTAAAATTAATTGAAAGTAGTAATAATTCTACAGAAATAAGAATTAATATTATATTTTTTCTGTTTAAAAATATACCTGATAAACCAAGAAAAAATAAGAAAAGTGGTAAAGTAAAAAAAATAATTAAATCCATCTAAATATTTTTTATTGGTTATTTTGTAAAATTAAAGTCTTTAATGATATTTTTTTTAATGATAATTTTTTTATTTTTTTATTTAAGTTTAAGCCATTTAATTCAAATATTATTTCTCCTTTTTTTAAAAAATAATATCAATATTTGTTATTTCCTTTTCCTTTACCCATTCTTAATGATTGTGGTTTTTTAGTTAAAGTCTTATTAGTAAAAATTTTTCTTAAAATTTTTGCTTGTTTTTTAAACAATTTTCTTAATACTTTTCTTGAAGATTCAATTTGAATATTTGTTATATAACCCGATTCTTTTGCAATTATTGCGTAATTCCCAAAATAATATTTGTCCATTATTGTTTTATTTTGTTTTTTTGTATTATGGTTTTTAGTAAATTTTGTTTTCTTTGGAAAAATTAACATCTCTTTTCCTTAGAATGGATTTGAACCAATTTAATCAAATTATGAGCTTGATACATTAACCAATTATGATACTAAGGATAAAAATAAATTAATGTAGAGATATTGCATCGTTAAGATAAATACATAAAAGTACTGTAAATACATAAGCCTGTAAAAAAGCAATTGATAACTCTAATCCAATTATTGTAAATATAACAATTAAAGGTAGGATATGAATTATTGTTAATATCCCACCAGAACCTAGCATAGTTCAAGCAAACCCTGCTAATATTTTTAATAAACAATGACCACTCATCATATTTGCAAATAATCTTAAAGCTAAACTAATAACACGAAATGAGTAAGATACTATTTCTATTGCTACTAATAAAGGTGCTAATTGTAATGGTGCTCCCGCTGGTAAAAAAAAAGATACAAAATGAAACCCATGTGTTCTTATTGCTACAACATTAATACCTATAAAGGTAGTCATAGAAAGTGCTAATGTTACAGCTATATGGCTTGTTACTGTAAAACTATAAGGTACCATACCCATTAAATTACATGCAAAAATAAACGAAAATACTGAAAATAATATAGGAAAGTAAGTACTACCGTTTTTTTTAATATTTTCTGTTACTAACGTAAAAAATACAAATTCATATAAAGATTCTGTTATATATTGCCATGATCCCGGGACTAGTTTTGCTTTATCACAAGCAAAATTATAAAATAAAAAGATTAAAACGAAACTTAAAACAGCTAATAATGATGAATTAGTAAAAGAAATATCAATAATACCAAGTTTAATCGGTACTATTTTAAGTATCGAAAATTGTTCAAGAGGTGAAAAAAACATCAAAAATTTTTAATAAAATAATTACAATAAAGAGACTTGAACTCTTAATATTATTAAAATAAAATGCTCCTAAAACATTTGCGTTTACCAAATTTCGCCATATTGCAACTATTTAATTTATTTAAATCTAAATAGCGGAATTGAACCACTTACTTTTGATTACAAAACAAATGTTTTACCTATAAACTAATTTAGTTTTATTTTTGTTGTTTAGTTCTAAAATTCAATTTTAATAGTAAAATACGGGTAAAAAACCAATTTTTTAACTTTTTATTAATTATAATACTAAATTTTATATTTTGAAAGAAGTGAGATTCGAACTCACAAAATTTTTAAAAATATTGAATTTACAATTCAACGATATAACCATTCATCCATTCTTTCTATTTTATTTTAATAGTTTAGTTTTTATATTAAAAATTTGAACTTTTCAAAACAAATGTATTTTTTATAACATTGTTTTTTATGTTCTTATTGCATAAATTCAAAAGTTCTAAAGTATTAGTACAATTTAATAATTTATTTTTAATACTATTTTTATTATTTATTTTAGTTACTACTTGTTCAATATTTGTATTTAATATTGTTTGTATAGATGTATTTATAATTTGCATTATTGAATTTGTAGTTATTGCATTAGTTTTTTGTATTTGGTCGTTTAATTTTCTTTTTCTAACCTTCAAAATAACAGCTAATGCCGGTAATATATAATAAGTTAAAGAAAGGTATAAAAGAAAAAAACAAGCAAGAACTCAAAAAAGTTGAGATAGAAATGTAAAAGTGTCAAATTGTGGCATCAGAAATATTTGTATTTTTAAAAATAATTTTAAGCTTGAAAGGATTTGAACCTTTAGTTATAACATTATGAATATTAGGTTTTACCATTAAACTACAAGCTTATATATGAAGATAACAATATTAATGTTTCTGGAAATACCAAGAAAAACGAAAATAGTGATGAAGAAACAATTAAGCAAATATCTAACTCTTTTGAAACGTTAAATAACCAAATTTTTTGTATATTTTTTTGGAAAAAAAATATTTTAATTAAACGTATATAATAAAAGCAAGATATGCCACTAAAAATTACAGCAATTAAACTTGTTATAATAAATGATTCAGATATTAATGATGCTATTACGCTCATTTTACTATAAAAACCTCCAAAAGGAGGTATTCCCGAAATTGATAGTAAAGTAATAGCAAATAAAATTGCTAATACTTTATTATTAATATTTGATCAATTGATTAAATATTTTAAAAAACTTGAATTATTTACAAAATTTAAAAGTATTGCAAATGATGAAATACTCATAAATATGTATAAAATTGTATAAATTAACAATGATTCTGATCCGTTAACCGATGAACAGCTAATACTTAAAATAATGAAACCTGTATGTGCTATAGTTGAATATGCTAACAATCGTTTTGTTTTTTTTTGGTATATACCTGCAACACTTGCTAAAATAACTGATGATATTCCTGAAAAATTCAATAATATGTATCATAAAGAATTATAATTAATAAAAGTTAAATAAAAAAATTTTAATGTTAGCCCAAATAATACAATTTTCGGAACAACTGAAAAAAACGCTGTTGTAGTTGTTAATGAAGCTTCATAAACATCACAAAGCCAAAAATGAAATGGTACTGAACCTAATTTAAATAAAAAAGCAAAAGATACAAATAAAATACCGATAAAGGTTAAATCTATTGAGTTTTTAGATTTTATGATAATATTTATTTCTTCAAAATTTATTGTACCAAGAGATAAATATATTAATGAAAACCCAAAAAGTAATAACCCTGATGCGAAAGACCCTAAAACAAAATATTTTATACCTGCTTCATTACAAAATTCTGAATTTCTATTAAATGTTGCTAAAACATAAAAAGATAAACTTTGTAGTTCAATAGCTAAGTATACCATTATAAAATCATTGGAACTTGCAAGAATAATTAAACTAATTAAAGAAAAACTTAGTAAAAAATCATATTCATAGTTTTTTATAATATTTAATTTATAATATGATTTACTTAATAATATTAAGAAAAATGTACTTGAAAGTACGGATAATTGAAAAAAAATATTAAAATTATTAAAATTTAAAAAAATATTATCAGAAATAATAAATAAATTAAAAATTAATAAAAAAATAGTAAAAGCAGAAAAATAAGAGATTGAGTTTAGTAATATTGAAAAAGAATAGTTTTTGGATGTTCCAAAAAACAAAGCAAATGACATAGAACAAAGAGTATATAATACCAATATAATTTCTAAGTAATTAAATAAAAAATTCATCTTAATTTTAAAATATTTTATATAAATTAATATTTAATTTTTATAACATTTTTGTTGTATAAATAGCGTAAGAAAATATTAATGCCATTAAAATAATAGAGTTTATAGCAAAACTAGTAATAAACGTATAACTAAATAAAATACATAAAATAGAAAACATAATTAAAAAAGCATAGTGAAAAATTAAACCAGAATGAATATAAGTAATTATTTCAGAATATGCTAAAATTAAAAAACTTAAACCAAACGGTCCAATAATTTCTATATTACCTTTATCAATAGTTTTAAAACTTGTTTTGTAACCAAAATTCATTGCGTTATTAGTTATTAATTCTGTGCAAATTTGGTCAAATCCTCATTTTTGTGATAAAAATGAGTAAATTATTCTGTAAAATTTTGATATTTTAAGATTAAAAACTGTTTTTTTTTCTAATATAACACAATTAATTAATGCAAATGATAATAACGCTCCAAATATTGTAAATATAAAAGGAATATTTTTTAAAAAAGCATTTGCAAATTCTGAATCAATAGAAACAAGATTTGACGGTAATATAAAAATATTATTTAAAAAAATTGGTGTTCCCAAGCCTATAAATAAATCTTTAGAAAAATATCCTCAAAAAATACTTCCAAAACCAAGAATAAATAATGGCGTAGCCATACGAATTGGTGCATCATGAACATTTTCAATATAAATTTTAAAACTATTATTTTTATTTACAAATACTAAAAAAACTAGTCTAAATGAATAAAAAGATGTGCAAAGAGCTGCTAAACAACCGAGTCAATGAGCAAAATTACTAACAAAATCGGGTTTAGTTAAAGCAATCTCTAAAATAACATCTTTTGAGTAAAACCCTGTTAAAAAAGGGAAACCCACTAAAGCTAAAGATCCTATCAAAATCATAGTATAACTCATTGGAAGTGTTTTTAGTAAATTTCCCATTTTTCTTAGATCTTGTTCATCTAATAATCCATGTATTATAGCACCAGCGCTCAAAAATAATAAAGCTTTAAAAAGTGCGTGATTTGCTAAGTGGAATAAAGATACAGAATAATGAGATAACCCCGCTGCAAATACCATATAACCTAATTGGGAACACGTAGAGTATGCTATGACACGTTTTAAATCATTTTGAACTAGACCTACGGTTCCTGCAAAAAACGCTGTTAATGCACCAAAAAATGCAACGATTAATAAAGTAGAATTACTTAATTCAAATAGCATTGAACATCGGATTATTAAAAAAACACCTGCAGTAACTAAAGTAGCTGCATGTATTAGTGCAGAAACAGGAGTTGGCCCCTCCATAGCGTCTGGTAATCATATATGAAGTCCTAACTGTGCAGATTTTCCGAGAGCTCCTCAAAATAATAAAAAATCAATGAGAGATATTCTATCTATTTCAAAAGATAAAAAAGAAAAAGTTATACCTGTACATTCGGGAGCAAGTGCAAAAACAGTGCAATAATCTATAGTTTTGAATGTTAAAAAAATTGCACAAATACCTAAAGAAAGACCTAAGTCCCCTACTCTATTAACAAGCATCGCTTTAATAGCGGATTTACCGGCTTGTATTCTATTAGTTCAAAAACTAATTAACAAAAAAGATGCTAAACCAATACCTTCTCAACCTAAAAACATTATTAAAAAGTTATCTGCAGTTACTAAAATAAGCATAAAAAAAGTAAATAAACTTAAGTATCCCATAAACCTACCTTGATGAGGATCATTACTCATATATTCAGTAGAATATAAATGTACTAATGAAGACACTCCTGTTACAACTAATAACATCGTTGTCGACAAAGGATCAAAATAAAAGCATCAATTAGCTATAAAAAGCTCAGTATTAATTCAAGTATTTAGAAATATTGTACATACCGAATCAGTAATAGTACATTCATAAAATGTAATAATAGATAATATAAAAGACATAAAAATAGAAAACGAAGCTAAAATACATGATCCTAAAATACCTATGTAACGTCCTAGTAAATTCGTAGATAAATAACTTAAAAGAGGAAATAATAATAAACAGAGAAGCATCAACTAAAAAAATTATTAAAATTGGTGAATAAAAGGATTTGAACCTTTAGCATAAGTACCACAAACTAATATTTTAACCGTTAAACTATATTCACCTTCTAAATTATTTTTTTACCCCATAACGGCTTCTTGAAGTTTTTCTATTATTTACTCCTGTTAAATCATATTTATTTCTTACTGATTTATATTTAACACCTATTAAATCTCTACTTCTACCGCCTTGTATTAATAAAGTCGAATGTTGTTGCAAATTTTGTTGCTCACCTTGAATTTTTAAAGTTAACGTTTGTTTAGTTTCAACTATTCTTACTTTTGCTATTCTTCTATTAGCTGAATTTGGTTTTTTAGGTGATTTTGTTAATACTTTAATACAAATACCTTTCTTTTGAGGATTTTTATTTAGTTTTACACTTTTTTGTTTTTTAATTTTATTTTTTCTTGGATGTTTAATTAAATTTAATAAGCTCATCAAAATAGTGAGTAATGAGATTTGAACTCATATCAATAGTTTGGAAGACTAATATTTTAACCATTAAACTATACTCAAAAAGAATAGTTGGATTTGAACCAACAAATGTTAGTATCAAAAACTAATGCTTTAACCTAATTTAGCTATACTCTTTATTTTTTGGAAATAATTGGATTTGAACCAATAATTTTTACTTGCAAAGCAAATATTTTACCATTAAATTATACTCCTTAAAAGACTAGATCATGAGTGGATTTGAACCACTTTTTTTAGATTTGCAATCTAAAACATTACCAATTATGTTACATAATACATTTTTTAGAAAATATTATTAAAAAGTGAATAATATTAAAAATGCCATCATAAGAGCAAATAAAGCAATTGCTTCTGTTAATGCAAATCCTAAAATAGCGTAACCAAATAATTGTTTCATTAAACTTGGATTACGAGCCACACTTGTAATTAAAGCTGAAAAAACTGTTCCAATACCAGCTCCAACTCCTGCAAGTGCTATAGTAGATAAACCTGCTCCTATTAATTGAGCTGCTTTAATCATCAGATATTTTTTAAAGTAGGTACTGAAAATAATTTTTTTAAATTTTTAATTAAGATTCCATTTACTTTGATTTTCATTTATATTTGAAATAAATATTAAAAGCATTAATTATTTTACTGTCAAATTTATTAATTTTTTGTGTATAGTTACTACCAATTAATTAATGAATCTTATAATAATATCTATTTTCAGATTTGAACTGAAAACCAAAAAAAAGGTAAAGATTTTAAGTCTTTTGCGTTTACCAAATTTCGCCAAATAGATAAAAAATCAGAATAGCAAGATTTGAACTTGCGCTCCCTGATTTCCAAAATCAGAATGTTAACCAATTACACTATATTCTGTATATTTACTAGTTTCCACCTCAAAAATAAACAGCTATATATAAAAATAATCAGACAACGTCTACAAAATGTCAATAAAAAGCTGCTGCTTCAAAACCAAAATGGTGCTGAACTGTGAAGTGATTAAATACCATTCTAATTAAACAAACTGTTAAAAAAACAGTACCTATAAAAACATGGAATCCGTGGAATCCGGTAGCTAAAAAAAAAGTAGAACCATATATTGAATCACTTATTGTAAAATTAGCACTAACATATTCAAACGCTTGAAAACATGTAAAAATAATAGCTAATATTATTGTTAGAACTAATCCTCAAACAGCTTCTATTTTATTACCTGCAGTTATCGCATGATGAGAATAGGTTATGGTAACCCCTGAGCAAAGAAGAATTAAAGTGTTTAATAAAGGTACTTCACTTGCTTTAAAAGTCAAAATTCCCTTAGGTGGTCATATATTACCAATTTCTATAGTAGGTGAAATACTTGCGGCAAAAAATGCTCAAAAAAAAGCAAAAAAAAACATAACTTCAGAAGCTATAAATAATAACATACCGTAACGTAATCCTAATTGTACAATATTTGTATGCCTCCCTTCAAGAGTTCCTTCTCTAATGACGTCTCTTCATCATAAAAACATACAAAAAATAATACCTAAAATTCCAAATGTTTGTACTTGAAAACCTCATAAATAACCATGAAAATACATTACCCCTCCAATTGTTGTTGTTAATGCTGCTAAAGAAGTTAAAAGTGGCATTATACTTGGATCAACGAGATGAAAAGCATGCCTTTGAGAATAATAAATTTTGTTAAACATCAAAAAATTTAATAATAAATATTAAGTACATGTTAGAAAAATTATAACTAAAAAAAAAAACGATAATACAGGATTTGAACCCGTGACATATTTAAAATATGTGTAAATTTTCAAAATTTATGCTTTAAACCGCTCAGCCAACTATCTATTTTTTAATAAAGAGACGTTAATATTAAACCGTTAGAACAACTAGTTTTTTTATTAGTTATTTTTGAGCAAGTTAAAATTAATGAATTTAACTCATTTTTTTTATCAAATTTTTTTAAAGATATTTTCTTTTTTTTTGATGCTACTTTTTTTATTGATTGAACAGATTCAGTACCTAAAATAGAATATTTTAGATATACTTTAATATTTTTTTTATTTTTGAAAACAATTATTGAATAATATCTTATGAATTTATGCTTTTTTAATATTTTTATTATATTTAAGCTTATTTTTGAATAAAATATAAAAACATAATTTTGTTTTTTAAGAATTGCATTTTTTATAATTACAAATAAGTTATTATAATTTTGAACCATCTTTTATTTTTTATTTTTATTTATTTTTTTTGTTTTAACAAACTCACCAAAACAATGATTTAACATTAAACTAGTAATTTTTATTTTAATTTTATTTTTTCCATTATTAATAAGAAAGCTTTTATTAATATCTTTTATTTTTATTTTTTTATTTCTTTTTTTGACTATAAACATCAAATTTTTATTTGCATTTTTCTAATCTTTAATTATTTTATTTTTTTATTAATATCACTTAACAGGAATCGAACCCGTAATTTTAAATTCGTAGTTTAATATTTTTTCCATTAAATTATAAGTGAAGTATTATTATTTTAATAACTTAAAAATTAAAATTACTATCTTTACGTCAAGTATTAAAACCTACTCTATCATTTGATGTAAAAGTTACAAAAATGACGTAGATAAAAAATATTGTAGAAGCCGTTGTAATGAACGAACCAACAGAAGCTATACCGTTTCATTCATTGTAAGCGTCTGGAAAATCAGGTATTCTTCTTGGCATACCAGCTAAACCAAGGAAATGCATAGGGAAAAAACACAAATTTACTCCTATAAAAGTAGTTCAAAAATGTATTTTACCTAAAATTTCAGGATAATTAGATCCTATTATTTTTCCAATTCAGTAATACCAGCCTCCGAAAATTGCAAAAACGGCTCCCATAGAAAGAACGTAATGAAAATGAGCAACTACATAATATGTATCGTGAAGTGCTATGTCAATACCTGAATTTGATAAAACTATTCCAGTTAAACCACCAAAAGTAAATAAGAAAATAAAACCATTAGCAAAAAGCATAGGTGTTTTAAAGCTTATATTACCACCAAACATTGTTGCTATTCAACTAAAAATTTTTATACCTGTAGGTACAGCAATTATCATTGTTGCAGCAGTAAAATAAGCACGAGTATCAACATCTAAACCAACAGTATACATGTGATGAGCTCAAACAATAAAACCTAAAAAACCAATAGAAAGCATTGCGTAAATCATACCCAGATTTCCAAAAACTTGTTTTGATGAAAATGTTGCAACAATGTGAGAAACAAGTCCAAAAGCCGGAAGTATTAATATATAAACTTCTGGGTGCCCAAAAAATCAAAATAAATGTTGATATAACACAGGGTCACCTCCACCACTAGGATCAAAAAAAGCAGTATTAAAGTTTCTATCAGTTAGTAGCATAGTTATTGCACCTGCTAAAACCGGTAAAGATAATAAAAGTAAAAAAGCAGTTATGAAAACGGCTCAAACAAATAATGGTGTTCTATGAGCAGTCATACCAGGTGCTCTCATATTCATAATTGTTACAATAAAATTAACAGCACCAAGAATTGAAGATACTCCTGCTACGTGTAAACTAAAAATAGCTAAATCTACAGAACCACCCGAATGTGCCTGTATACCAGCCAAAGGGGGATACACTGTTCACCCGGTACCAACCCCTGCTTCTACAAGCGACGAAGATAATAATAAAATTAACGCTGGAGGTAATAATCAAAAACTTAAATTATTTAATCTAGGAAATGCCATGTCACAGGCACCTATCATAATAGGTACAAACCAATTACCAAAGCCTCCTATTGCTGTTGGCATTACAAAGAAAAAAATCATTAAAAATGCATGTGAAGTAACTAAAACGTTATAAAGTTGATAGTTAGCTCCTAAAAAAGCATCTCCCGCTTGGGATAATTCTAATCTCATAGCCATTGAAACTATAAAACCTAGAACACCACTAAAAGCACCAAAAATAAAATATAAAGTTCCAATATTTTTATGGTTTGTTGAAAATAACCATCTAACAACTCACGGATTAGTAAAAAAAGCCATCTATTAAATTTAATAATAATTATGTTAGTATTTAAAAATCCAAAATATTTTTAAATTATTTCAATTAAAAAAATTAGCCTAATAAAAGAAAAATAGTTAAAAAAAATTCTTATTCCAGCAACAATTTCCATTACAGCTACTTTGTTACAACTTGTCCAAAATTATTAATTTTAAAATATTGTTAATTTTCCTAAAAATTTGTAATTAAAATTAAAATTAATAGCTTCAATAAAAATATTAATTTTTTTAAGAATATTTTAGATTTTTTTAAAATTCTATTAAAATTTATTTTCTTGGAGTGATGGGCGATAAGTAAAAGAAGGGTAAAATAAATTCACGATTGTATTCTTAACAATTCATTACTACTAATTCCAACTTCATGTTTTTGAATTTCAAAAAACAATTCGAACTTACAAATTTTTTTAAATGTTTTGTTTTTTTTTACAAAAATAACAACATTTTGTAAAATATATTGTATCACATTTAAAGCCCTAAATATAAAGGTCATAAAGACTTAGACATCATTTTTTCTTTTATCTTATTTATTATAAGCTATTTTATTAGGAAATTTTTATAATTTTTTTATAATTAAAACTAATAACAAAAGTTACGCTCTTTATTAGAATTAACTAAATATATCAAAATAAGAGCTGACGACAGCCATGCAACCTTGTAAAAATAAAAAAGAGAATAATCTCAAAGAATTTATTATTATTAAAATATTTTTATACAAAAATAGGTAAGGTTTACGAGTATTGTCGAATTAATTAGCATGATCCACTAGTAATTCCCTTCCTCATCTAATTCTTTAAATTTCATGCTTGAGCAAATACTTACCAAGTTAATTGTTAAATATTTTCACTTACTTTTAATACTTAAGATTAAAAGAACAATTATAGTTGATAGCTTGGACTACAAGAGTATCTAATTCTTTTTGATACCCAAGCTTTAGCAAAATCAAAGTCAGTATTTGAATTTTTAAAACAAATATAAAAATAGAAAGTTGTTTACACTATAAATATTCCAAATTATATAAATACATTTTATCGTTACATAAATTATTCTACTTTCTTCTTAATTACTCAAGGCCTATAATTTATTAAATTCCACCAAAAAAATATTTTGGGTTTTAATCTAAATTTAAAAGCCAAATTTATTGCATTTAAACTTAGTATTTTAGTATATCGTAAACCCTTTATGTATTACCGAAGCTTCTGGCACATAAATTAACTAGGATTTTTAATTATATTAAACAATATTTTTTATAACTTTTGATTTTTACAATAAAGCTACTTTCTTCTATCATATAAAATTACTTGATCAAAATTTCTTTCATTGTCAAATATTCTAAACTGCTGATTCTAAAAAGAATATAGCTTTTTCAGTACTATTGAGACAGTTATTTCATTAAAAACTGTTAAACATTATTGGATTAGTAAATTTTAGCTTACTATAACCTAATATTATTAAAAAAACTAATTTTATAAAAAATATTTTAATTAAAATTATAAATATATTTAATATTACTCTCCAATAAACTTTTTATTTTAAAAAATTTAAAATTTGCATGTTTTATATATTTTAAAATTACGATAATACGGAACCAGAATCAAATTCAAAGTTGATTAATTTTTGTTAGTATTAAAAAAACAAGAAAATATTTAACCTAATTATTTTTTCTCTCTTCAGGATTTGAACCTGAATTATAACTTTGAAAAAATTATGTCCTAACCATTAGACGAAGAAAGAAAAATTAAGCTAAAATTAAGCTGTTCTCAAATTTTTTTCTAATCTTCCCAAAGAAGGAATTATAACTAAAAAATAAGCAAAATAATAAACAGCGGCTATTTGCCCAATTTCAATAAATGGTGATTCTGGAATCTGTTGCCCTAAATAACCCAATAATAAAAAATCTGCTAATAAAAGTCAAAAAAAAAATTGGTGAATTGGTCTATACAATGAAGACCTTATTTCGGAAGTGCTAACAAAAGGTAATATTGCTGGTATTAAAACAGCAGCAAAAAGAGCAATAACACCAAGAAGTTTATTTGGAATAGCTCTTAATATTGCATAGGAAGGTAAAAAATATCACTCTGGTACAATATGAGGAGGCGTTTGCATTGGGTTTCCAGGTATATAATTATCTGGATGGCCTAAAGTATTTGGTGAATAATAAACAAAATATGAAAAAAATATTAAAAATACAACTAAACTCATTGTATCTTTAATAATAAAATAGGGAAAAAAGCTAATTTTATCTGTTAATGAAGATATCCCTAACGGGTTATTAGAACCATCTTGATGTAAAATACCAATGTGTAACACAGATAAACCTATTAAAACAAAAGGTAAAAGATAATGTAAACTAAAAAACCTGTTCAAAGTTGCGTTATCTACTGCAAAACCACCTCAAAGAAGAGTAACTATTTTATCACCTACTATAGGAAATGCAGTAAAAAAATTTGTTATAACAGTTGCAGCTCAAAAAGACATTTGACCTCAAACTAGAACATAACCTAAAAAGGCAGTACCCATCATTAAAATAAATATAATTATTCCAATAAGTCAAAGTAATTGTCTTGGCTCAGCGTAAGATCCATAGTATAACCCTCGTCCTATATGTATATATACACAAATAAAAAACATGGAAGCTCCATTTGCATGAATATACCTTAATAACCAACCGTTATTAACATCACGCATTATATGTTCAACACTTAAAAAAGCTAAATCTACATGAGGTGTATAGTGCATAGCTAAAGCAATTCCAGTAATCACTTGAATAATCAAACAAATCAGTGATAAAAAACCGTAATTTCAAAGAAGAGATAAATTTGATGGAGTTGGATAATCAATTGCATGATCATTAACTAGTTTTAATAATGAGTGATTTTTTAGAGCTAAAACCATCTTCGTAATATAATATTAAAATAATAAAAATAATGTAAATGATAATAAATAGTAAAAATATTTTTACAAGAGTTAAAGGATTTGAACCAATAAATTTGAATTTGAAATTCAAAGTTTTTCCATTAAACTAAACTCTCTAATATTTTTTTAATTTTAAAAATAGTGGTTATTAAATTTTTTCAGAAATTCATGATATAAATTTATCTATTGAAACTGTTTCAACGACAATAGGCATATTTGCATGACCAACACCACAAATTTCTGAGCACTGACCATAGAAAACACCTTCTCTTAAAACAAACAACGTTGTTTGGTTTAATCTTCCCGTACAAGCATCTAATTTAATACCTAGAGAAGGAATTGCAAAGCTATGCAATACGTCTGCAGCTGTTACAAGTAAACGTAGGTGAGTATTAACAGGTAACACGATTCTATTATCCACTTCTAAAAGTCTTAGTTCACCATGTTCTAATTCATCTTCAGCTACCATGTAACTATCAAAATTAATTGAACCTAAAGTATTATCAAAATCAGAATATTCATAAGACCAATATCATTGATGTCCTATACATTTAAGAGTTAATGCAGGATTAATTACTTCATCTATTGAATATAATAAAGCGAAAGACGGAAGAGCCACTACAACTAATATCAACGAAGGTATAACAGTTCAAATAATTTCAATTGCTGTACCATGAACAACCAGGCGGGAATCAGAACTAGATATTCCTAAATTAAAACGAAAAGAATGTAACGTTCGAACCATAACAACGAGCACAAAAAAAAATATAAAAGTAATAAAAAACATAAGATCATGATGTAAATTAATTATACCTTCCATAACTGGTGACGCGGCATCTTGAAACATTGTTTGTCATGAAATAGAAGAATCTAATAGGTTTATTATAAAAATAGTATTAATCATCAAATTATTAATTAATTTTAAAAAGAATTTGAAAAAAAAAGAATATGACGAGACTTGAACTCGTAGCGTATTGATTAAAAGTCAAGTGCTCTACCAATTAAGCTACATATTCTAATATTTTAATTAATTTTTAATTTAAATATAAAAATGTAAAAAATAAGCAATACAAGATTTGAACTTGTAACAATTTCGTTGTAAGCGAAACACTCTACCAATTAAGTTAATTGCTTTTAAGTGAAATTTTATTTAATTTTTTTTGGTTGTTTGAATATAATTAAAAACATTAATTATTTTTATTTTCATAATTTTTTTTTTATACCAAATTTGTTTTAATATTAAACAAATAATATAAATTATTTTTTGAGTGCAATTTAAGAAATATATTCGTTCATTCTTTAATTATTAAAGCGTAACATTTAAACATGCTTTTGTAAACAATTTTCTATCATTGGCTTTTTCTTCTTATTCTTCTCATACTAAAGTTAATAACTCTCAAATTTTTAGTGTATTAGATAGAAGCAAAACTGATTCTCATCGTTTTAAACCCAATTCGCGTAAGATTTTAATCAACGAACAGTTGAACCATTAATAGCTGCTTCACCATTAGGATATCTTGAATCGACATCGAGGTACTAATCAAAAACGTAGCTATGATCGCTTAATTTTTATAAGTCTGTTATCCCTAACGTATTTTTTATCTGTTAATCAATAAATTATTCAAAAAATAGTTATTGGATCATTAAAGCCAGCTTTCGCTTCTGCGTGATTATTAAATCTAACAGTTTAGCTAATATATAATTTTATAATCAATTAATAAAATATTTTAGTAGTAATAACCTTTTTGCACTTTTTTGTTACTCTTTAAAAAAAATTCGCCCCAAATAAACTAACAAATGCAAACATTGTTTTTATAAAATTAGCTAAAAATAAAATATGGAATAATATCTCAAGTAACGCTTCTATTAAATTACTTTAATAATATCATAAGCTATTATTTATTCTTAACAAAAATATTATTTTTTGCAGTGATTGCTTTTAGTAAAAATGTATAGGGTCTTTTCGTCTTAATACACAAAAAAAGCATCTTCACTTTTAGTTCAAATTCACAAAAGTAAAAAATAAGACAGTTAATGAGTTGTTAATGGATTCTTGCGGGACTATATTTATTAGCCAAGGAATTTCGATACCTTTGCATCCTCAGAGTAAGACGGCTATTAATCTTTAAATATAATAAAATCTATTAAATTTTTATTTTTAGTTAAAAGACATGGAGCACCAATCAAACAATATACTTATTTAAAAAAATTTGCATTGTTCTGTGTTTTTAGTAAACAGTCACTAATTGTATTTTTATGATAATTAATAAAATATTTTTATTAATTTTTATTTTTTCCGAAGTTACATAAAAATTTTGCCGAGTTCCTTATTTTTTATTTTTTTTACGTTGTAACAACTAGTTTATTAACCTTTTTTGGATTTAATACAATATTATTTTTTATTTTAATAATTTTTTCCTGAAAAACAAATAAATTTAAAAAATATCCCAAAAAATATTTAAATCTTATAATTTTTATTTATTATTAAAATTGTTAAAAAATAATTTAAATACATCATTTTAAATTTTCATCTTAAACTTAGTACTTGGTTAAACTTACGATAAAAAATATAACGTAAAAAATCATTAATTAAAACGAAAGAAATTATAAAAATTCTTTTAATTGTTACTAATTCCAACATTATCTTTTTTGATTTTATATATATTCTCACGAATAATTATTAAAAAATACAAAATATTTCACTACCAATTAATAAAATTATAACTTTTTGATAAAAAACTTAAATCATTAATATTTTTAATATTTTTAATCGAATAATATCCTTATGTAAACTATTACGTTTTTTAAAAATGAGTGACTGTTTCTAAGCCTATCACAAAAAAATCTTAAATTAAAAAATATTTTAAAAAATTATATTTAAATTTTTGAATCTTAAAGATTATTCTGAGTTGTTACTCTTTTGACTTTATTCTTTTTCGCATAAAGTCTTACATGTTTTTCTGAGTTTATAATAAGTATTATTAGTTTAATTTAAATCAGTAAAGTATTGCTACTACCTTCATAAAATTAGTGCTTTAACCCTTCAAAAAAAAACAGCTTTACTAAAATATTTTTCGTGAAAAACAAGCAATAGCCATACATGATTAGCCTTTCACAGCTATTCAAAATTCATCTTAGCCTTTTGCAACAGACACAAGTTTCGTCTTAAAATTATAAATTATATAATTGTAAACGTGATTTTGAATAGATCGTTATGGTTTCGTGTAACAAAAAATAACTAAAATTTTAAACTAATTACGCTTGCATAAAATAATTATGTAAACTTGTTATTTTTTTATAGTAATTGGATCATAATGCAAAAGGTACAAGTTTTTGCTAAAAAATTGTATAATATTACTTTTGATTTAATTTAGATTAACCTTAAATATTTTAATACTTTCCTTTACAGTAATTGTGTACTATAAGTAATTTAATATTTTTTATTTGAATTTGATAATTCTTTATTTTTGCTATATATATTTAACTAACATATAACAATAAAATCTAAAAAAATTCTAATTGTTAAGATACAATTATTTTTGTATTTTATCAAGACTTTTTAACGGACTTAAAATTGTTAATTTTTAAATACAATTTTTTTAATTTTTAATTTCGCTCATCACTACTATCAAAAACTCGTTTGATTTTTATTTGAAGTTAATAAGATATTTCAATTCACTTCATAAATTTTTTTATCTATTTTTATAAAAAAATATTTAAACTAAAATACAAAAACGTATTATTATTTTATTGGCTTTAACCTTTAAGAAACAATAATATAAATTTTTTTATTTTTTATTTTTTTTCGAGAATAAAATGACGTCTATAAAAATAAATTCTTAGCATTCCATCAAAAGTATATTATTTAAAAAAAGTTTTGAATGATTTTTCATTTGAGTTGTTTTATTAATATATAATATTAATGCTATTAATATTATATTATAATTATTTTTTTGTTAAAAATAGAGGTAAAAATGATTGTAACAAATAATCGTATTTACGTGAAATTACCAATGGTATTACATTTGTATTTAAAATTCTTAATTTTTTTCTTTGAGTTGAAATTATACTATTTTCATTTAATAATGAAATATCTTTAAAGCTATTATGAATTTTACTTAAAGATATATTAATAAAATTTGAAAAAAAATTATTAATAAAAGATGATATACTAAATAAAGCTAGCGATTCTAACAATAAATTACTATTTTGTAATTTTCTAGAATGGTAAGAATCATTAAACTGAATTATTATTTTTTCTGATTTTAAAACTAAGGAATATAATAATTCATTTTCAAGTTTTAAAGCGTTATCCTTAAAAAAAGATGAAATAGTATTATTTAATTTACTATAAGCAAAAAAAACAAAAGCAATAAAACATAAAGCTAGTAAAACCTCTTCGTTAAAAACTAGTATTTCTGTAAAGCTAAAAATTAAAATTATTAAAGCTAAAATAATTGTTAAAAAATTCATCTAAAATAATAAATATAATATATTACGAAATTTTGTGAAAATTAATTTTTAATTTATTTTTATTCTCAATCTAAAGCACCTTTTTGCCATTCATATATAAAACCAATAGTAAGCACAAACAAAAATCACAACATAGAAAAGATACCAATAAAACCAATATCTTTAAAAACTGTTGAAAATGGGAAAAGAAAGCTTATTTCAAGATCAAAAATAATAAAAAGTATAGCAATTAAATAAAATTTTATATCAAATTCACTACGAGAATCATCAAAGGGATTAAAACCACATTCATAAGAACTTAATTTTTCTTTATCACCCGATTTTGATGATACTAAAAAAGATAATAAAAAAATAATACTAGATAACAAAAAACTAATTAAAAAAAAACAAAAAAGGCTAAAATATTTTTGAATTAACATCTAAAAAAAAATTAATAACTAAATATAAAATTATGAGAATCGAACTCATAAAAATTAACAAAACCTAAAAAGAAATAATAGAAGCACGTAAATAACTTATTATAATTTCAGGGTAAATACCAATTAAGAAAGTTAAAAATAGGAAAGGTAATAAAACATAAAATTCACGCCTATTCAGGTCATAAAATTCAAAAATTGAATATGTTTTAATATTACCAAAACCAATTCTATTACAGAGCCATAAACTATAAGCAGCACCTAAGACCATACCTGTACCTGAAAGTAAAGCTGTAGAACTATTTATACTAAAGCAGCCAATAAGTACTAAAAATTCACCAATAAAACTACTAGTAATTGGTAATCCTAAATTACCTAAAGTAAAAATAATAAAAAACACCATAAAAATAGGCATTGTATTAATTAAACCGTTATAATATTTAACAATTCTTGTATGATGACGTTCATATAAAACGCCTATGCAAAAAAATAAAGCACCAGAGACCACACCGTGACTTATCATTAAAATAATGCTACCAACGATACCTTGTACATTACCTGAGAAAATACCGATAGTAACGATTCCCATGTGACCAACAGAAGAATATGCTATTATTTTTTTAAGATCGACTTGCTGTAATGTTGTTAAAGAAGCGTAAATAACACCAAAACTGCAAATAGTAAAAATAAAAGGTGAAAAAAAGGATGAAGCTTCTGGAAATAAGCATAAAGAATATCTAATAAAACCAAAACCGCCTAATTTTAGTAGAATTCCTGCTAAAATGACAGATCCGGACGTTGGAGCTTCAGCGTGTGCCTCAGGTAATCAAATATGAAACGGCATAAGCGGCATTTTAACAGCAAAAGATAAAAAAAAGGCTATTCAGCATAATTTTTCTGAAAAAGACGTTAAGTTTAATGACTGTAATGCTTGAAAGTCAGTTGTACCTGACTTAAAATATAAAAATAAAATAGCAAGTAACATAAATAAAGAACTAACCAAAGTATATAAAAAAAGTAAATATGAAGCTCTTACTCTTCTACCTCGAGAACCATAAACGCCAACAATAAAATACATTGGAATTAATACTGCTTCAAATAGTAAATAAAATAATAATACATCCAATGTACTAAATACGCCTAATAAAATAGACTCTAATACCAAAAAAGCAATATTATATTCTTTTATTTGTGCTAAATTACTTAAACTAAATGATAATATTAAACATACAGGTATTAAAAAAGTAGTTAATAATACCATAAATAAGCCTAAACCATCTATCCCTAAAACAATATTATTATTTGTAATAGATATTCAATGTATTTCTTCAATAAATTGAAAATTAGAACTTGTAGTATCAAAAATAAAAACTAAATAAACAGAAATATTAAAAATTAATAAAGATCAAAACAAAGAAAAATTTCTAATTAAATTTATATTTTTATTATTTATAAAAAAAATACAGAATGCCCCTAATAAAGGCATTAAAATTAAAAAGGATAACATCAAAAAAATTATGTTTTAATGGATTTGAACCAATATTAGTAATTTAGAAGATTACAGCTTTTTCCATTAAGCTAAAAACATATATTTTTATATTTATAAGATATTCAAACGCTTATATTACAAATACCAAATTTTGTTGTTGTAGAAGATGCAAAATAATCAGAAGGTACAAAAATTTGTTGTTTATTTATTTTTCCAAATGAAATAGTAAATTTTTGTTTTCTTCCACTTTTTGTTTTTTTTCATTTACCTGAACATACAACTTTTATACCAGTAATTTTATATTTTTTATAATAATTGCTTAATAAAAATTTAATTCCTTTTTGTAAATTTTGCTTAAATATTTTATCTTTAAATTTAACTGATATTTTTAACTGTTTTACTATATAATTGCTTATAACTGAACTATTTATAAAAGGTAAAAAAACTACTGTTTTTTTATTTAAAAAAGATGCATTTACTATAAATTTTTCTTGATTTTGATTTTTTTGTAATTTTAAAAAATTAAAAAAAAAGAGATTTGTTGTAATTGGTAAAAATTTAATATTTTTTTTTCTAATATTTATTATAAAATATTTAAAAGATATTGAAGAATAATTTATTACCATAACGTTTATTTGGCTTAAACAATTTAATATTAATTGATTTTTTTTAAAAAATCTTCTAAAAAAAAGTTTATTAGAAAAAATATTATTAAAGTTTAATATATATTTAATATTTTGTTGTAACTCAAAATCTTTTAAAAAAATATCACTAAAGTTAATATTATTTGAAGACCAAGTAGAAACTCAAGATAAACTATTATTAATTTTTAAAGCATTTATATTTATTTTTTGACCCATCAATATTAAAATACTTGAATAACAGGATTTGAACCTGCGTCTTTGACTTGACAAATCAATGTTCTTACCCCTAAACTATACTCAAAATATTTTATAAATTAAATTAAAAAAAACGTAAACGACAAGATTTGAACTTGTGAAATTATATAAATTTTCTGATTTAGCAAATCAGTGCTATAAACCACTCAGCCACGCTTACCTTTTTTAAATTATTTTTCTTAATTTTATTGATGAATTAAAATCACGTAATACCTGAGTATATATATTTTGTGATTTAGAAATAAATTTTTTTTGCAATGTTAAAATAATAGCACCTAACATAGCAAGTAATAATATATCACCTGCTACAACAAATGCTTTAGCAAATTCTGTAAATAATATTTGACCAATAAAAGAAATATTTGGTAGTTCTAAAAATCAATGTATAAAAGATAAATTTAAAAAAAACATTGAAGTATATTCAGAAATAAAGATTAAATGTTCTTTTTTTATTAATAGAATCGCATTAAAATCAGCTTGTATTATTAATAATATTTCTGATAAAAACAACAATGAAAAAAAAATAGCAATAGGAACTAGATGTTTATTATTTTCTTTTAACTCTGCAAGTTTTATATTAAGCATCATAATAACAAATAGAAATAATACAGCTATAGCACCGACGTAAATTACAATAAATGATATAGGAATAAACTCCAATTCGAGAGTAAATAATAAAGAAGTGACGTTGCAAAAAGTTAATACTAAAAAAAGTACAGAATTGACAGGATTTTTTGATAAAATAACCATAATTGCAGAAATAAGTGCAGAACTAGAAAAAAATATAAAAATTAAAAATACAAGATTCATCAAAAGTAATTAGCACGAAAGGATTTGAACCTTTAACTTTTAGCTTATCAAGCTAATACTCTAGCCAATTGAGTTACGAGCTATAAAAAACAAAATAAAAAAAAGTGCAAAAAAAGGATTTGAACCTATAACCTTTAGTTGATGAGACTAATGAACAACCAATTGCTCTTCTTTGCATTTAATAATTTATTTTTAATACTAAATTTGAATTATGTTTTTTTTCTAAAAAATGGATTTGAACCAATAACCTTTTGATT
>CAZJXE010000002.1:0-23371 GCA_964549835.1 uncultured Weeksellaceae bacterium | reverse complement strand
GAGCAATCAGAAAGTTTTCCTGGCAAACCTGAACCAGAAAGAACATTTTTTCTTTGTACTAACTCTCTTGCTTTTCTTGCAGCATTTCTTGCAGTTGCGGCCAAAATAACTTTTTGAACTATCACTTGAGCCTGTTTTGGATTTTCTTCCAAATAATTTGTAAGCATCTCACCAACGGCTTTATCAACAGCACCTGTAACTTCTTTATTACCTAATTTTGTTTTAGTTTGTCCCTCAAATTGTGGCTCCATAACTTTAACTGAAATTACCGCAGTTAAACCTTCTCTAAAATCATCTCCGCTAACCTCAAATTTTACTTTTTTTAGAAGACCAGACTCGTCAGCATATTTTTTTAAAGTACGTGTTAGTGCCCTTCTAAAACCAGCTAAATGAGTTCCTCCTTCATGAGTATTGATATTATTTACATAAGAATGAACATTCTCAGAATATGAATTATTATATACCATCGCAACTTCAACAGGAACATCATTTTTTTCTCCATCAAAATATATTACTCCCTCTAAAATTGAATCTCTAGTACTATCTAAAAATGTAACAAACTCTTTTAATCCTACTTCAGAGAAAAACTTTTCGCATACAAAAGAACCATCTTCATTTTTTCTTCTTCTATCAGTAATACTTAGGTGAATACCTTTATTCAAAAACGAAAGCTCTCTAAGTCTTGCAGCTAATATATCATAATGATAAACTCTTTCAACAAAAATTGAATAATCTGGCTTAAATGTAACCTCAGTTCCTGTTCTATCAGTTGTTCCAATTTCTCTAACATCATATTGAGGGACACCTATTTTATATTCTTGTTCAAAAACTTTACCCTTTCTATGAACCTCAACCCTTAGATCAGTAGAAAGAGCATTTACACAAGAAACACCAACTCCATGAAGTCCACCAGAAACCTTATATGACCCTTTGTCAAATTTTCCACCTGCATGAAGAACAGTCATTACTACTTCTAAAGCAGATTTATTCTCTTTTTCATGCATGTCAGTAGGAATACCTCTACCGTCATCTTTTACTGTAATGGAATTATCTTCATTGATAAAAACATCTATGTGGGAACAGTGCCCAGCTAAAGCCTCGTCAATTGAATTGTCAACAACTTCATAGACAAGGTGATGAAGACCCTTCTGCCCCACATCTCCGATATACATGGCAGGTCTTTTTCTAACCGCCTCTAAACCTTCAAGAACTTGAATGTTTTCAGCACCATATTCCTCATTTTTTTTAATTTCTTCAGACATAAATTTGTTTTGTTGATGTATAAACAAATATACTGTTTTCCATTCTTAAAACAGCCCTTTTTAGATAAGAAAATTGATGTTATTTTATCAACAAAAGTTGATAACTTTTTTAGAAAATATAATTTAAACCAAGATTAAAATTGATACCTATTAAATCATATCCATACCAATGAGGTTTTTGATCATCTAATATATTATTTATGGTAAATGAAAAATTGAATTTATCATTGTATGAATAGAAAATTTCAAGATTAGCTAAATATCTATCTTCTAAAGAACCAAAATCTATTTGAGGTGGCTCAATTAAAAGTCCTGACATATAACTATATTTTCTTTCTCCAATATAATTTACTGAAGGAATAAATTTTATTTTATTACCAAAGGCAATAGGTACTGAAAGATTGGCCTCTAAATTTGTTTTACTTGAAATCTCTTCACTAAACCATCTGTAATTAGCATCAATGTTTAGAGATAAAATATTACTAAATTTTCTTTTATAAATGGCTTTGGCTCTTAACTGCCAGGTATCGAGATAATCTACACTAAATCTATTTAAGCCTTTTAGATAATCAAAATAAAAATAATGAAGATTAACAAGCTTACCATATCCAAAATTAAAAGTTAAAATTTCATTGCTTGAAAGCTTATTGTCTAAATTAATATAACACTCATATATGTCTGTTGTTTCAAGCTCATGAAAATAACCAATTGAATCTTCTGTGCTAGTATTTATTCCGGGCGTATGAATATATGGGTTTTCTTTTGTTAGAGATGATAAGGTATTTCTATAATCATCTCGATCAATTCCAAAACTAAGGTTTATAACATTATCTACTAATTCTTTGTTTATATCAATGATTGGAAAAATATCCATTGCCCCTGCTTCAATGTCAATTCCTAAATTAAATCCTAAATCAAAACCAAAACCATTTTTTTCTAGAGATACATTTGGAGTAACATCTAAAATTTTTACATCTAATTTATCAACTTCAACTGATGAATCATGATTTGAGTAATTGATGTAATTATTATACTCAAGAGATAAGCTTATGGGAATATTATCAATTGTTTTTGAAATATCAGAATATAAACCTATTTGGTTTTCAATTTGATTATTAAAATCCTTTAATAAAACTTGGGAAGTATGTGTAATCTCATCATCTTTATTAGATCGAGAATCAAAAGAAGCTGAAAATTCAGAATATGTTTTAGCTGGAGATTGCTCTGCACTAAACTGATGAAATTCAGAAATGTCTTGTATAGCTAGTTTAGAATTTAAAATGCCATTTTTAAAAATACTTTTTGTGTATAAATAAAATTCAAAATTATCTTTAGTTACATCAATATCATCTTCTTTTGTTTTATATGAATAACTATCATAAAGAAGACCTAATCCATAAATTAATTTTTCTTTAAATTTTCCACTATAATTAAAATTAGCACATTTTCTTTCTCGATTTCCAGTCGCAATATAAATATTAGCAAAATTATTTTTTGATTCTAATTTTTTCTTAATTTTTGCTGCTGATAATGCTCTTGTCTTAAATTTAGAAAACAAGTATTTATCAATAAAGGAATAATTTTGGGTTTTATCTATTTTAGTGGTGTCTTGATAGCTTGCCTTTACATTTAATTTATTTGCCTGAGGCACTGATACTTGTAAACCTTCAACAACATTTATTTCAGTTGTCTTAAGATCTTGACTTAAAACAAAATAGGGAAATAAAATCCAAAATAAAAAAATATATATTCTCATATCATTTGATTGAATCTGCCATTAAATCATAATCTAAATCTTCCTCAAATATATCAATATAATACGCTTCTTCAGAGCTTTTCTCAATTTTGATATCAGACTCTATTATATCCTCTCTCTTTTTCTGTGCAATTATTTTCAAATCATCTCCATCATAATTATCAATTATACTCTCCAATGTTGCCTTGGCTTGAAACTTATTTTCTTTCTTTAGATAAATATCCGATAATAAAATGAATGATTTTGCAATGTAAAAATCATCAGAAAATTGATCAGGCATTTCAAAAATTAATTTTTCTGCTAAATCTAAACTATCATCTAAAAATGTTAAATAAATTAAATTATACATAGCTTCTGCACCATCACTATTATTATCAATTGATAAAATTTCTTTAAAAAGATTTCGAGCCTTATTATAATTTCCAGAATCAAAATCATATCTAGAAATAATAATTTTTGCTTTAGATACTAACCAATTATCTGTTTTTTCAAGTTCCAAAACCTTATTAGCGTATTGCATGGCTTTTTTATTATCAATTAATTCAAAGCCATACATCAATCTTATTACAACTTCTCTTTTAATACTATTGTTTGAGACAATCTTTTCCAAATCAGTGTAATATATATTGGAATTTTCATAATCATTTTTATTGAAATAATCTCGGGCCAGATAAATCAAAGAATTTTCTAAATACATAGCAACATTATTTTCCACTAAATAGCTGAAGCAGAAACTTGTAGCTACTGAATCGCCAGTATTTAAATAAGAATACGCAAGATAATAATAAGCATCATTAATAAAAATACCATTTTCAAATTCTTCAATATATTTTTTAAGTGCATCTTTTGATGTATTAAAGTCTTGTTCTGAAAACTTAATAAATGCCGCACTGTATGACAGTGAATCTTGCTCAGATTCACTTATTCTATAATTTGGAATTGTATTAATAAAGGAAATATATTCATCAACTTTAGCGATTCCTACATAAATTGATTTCAATCCCAATAAAGCCTCTTTAAAGTAGGTTCCACTTTGGAATTTATCTACAATGAGCTTATACTCTGAAATAGCTTTCTGAATATCATCATTATTAAAAAATATCATTGCACGTCCAAGATGAGATTTTGCTTTTAAATTAAACTCCGAAGTATTGACAAGCACGCTATCATAGAAAGATAATGCATCTGAGTACATGTTACTATTTTTTTTGTGTTCAGCTATCAAAAACAATGCATCATCATAATAAGTTGATTTATTATGATTCAAAATTATTTTTTCTAATAGCTTTATTTTTTCTTTTTTATTATCTAATACCCCCATACAAATTGATCTTTGGTATAAAGAATAATCTAAATCAAAAAGATTTAAATCAAAAGATTTTTTATAGTATTTTTCAGCAAGAACAAAGTCTTTGTTCATATAATAACTATCAGCTATTCTAAGATAAGCATCATTTAAAAACATCGAATCTTCTGATACTTTAATGAACGCTCTGAAAACTTTTGCTGATTCAGTATAATTCGCCAATTTAAAAAATGTATAACCCTTATTATACAGATTTAGGCTATATAAAAATTCGCTCGAAATTAAAGATTGATTTGAATATACATTTTGTGCCAACTGATAATCTCCAATTTGATAAAATGCATCTGCTAACCAGATTTGAGCTGCAGATAAAAGCTGTTCATTTTCAGCAATTTCTATAGATTCTTTAAAATATATAATTGCTTTGTCAAAATTGTTATTATTGAATTCTTGAACAGCAAGAAAAAAAGCTAGTTCTTGAAGCATAAATTTTTCCCTACTTGACAATTTTGTCTTATTTCTTAATGAACTATATGCTTGAAAAAAATTACTTGTTCCTTTTAATAAAGAAACTGAAAGAGAGTTTATATAATCTTTTTTCTCTGTATTATTTGAAAAAGCGTTAAAATCATTAAATATTGAAAGAGCATTTTCAAAAGGAAGATCAAGTTCATATGCAAGCTTGGCATAATTAAAATAAGATTCTTCTTTTATAGTTATATCAAAATCCATTGATGATGCACTTTTAAAAGCTTGAAGGGCAAAATTATTTTTATTTAATCTTAGATAGCTTGCACCTAAATAATAAGATGTCATTTGTGATAAACGACTACTATCAATTGAAATCTGATTTAGATAATCAACTGCAGACAAATAATCAGAAATTTGATAATTAGAAAATCCTAGCATAAAATAATCATGATTAATAGCGCTTGTTGATTCATCGAGAAAAATTTTAAGGTATTTAACTGCATTTAAATAGTCTTTAACTCTATAAAAAGCTCCTCCCAACAGCCTATTAACTTCAACTTTTCTTGACTCTACAACATCATAAATTATAGGCTCTAAATATTCTATTAATTTAGCATACTCTTCTAGATGATAGTAAATTTGAGCAATATAATAAGGTACTATATTTTTAAATTTTTTATCATTTCTTAAATCCTTAAACCATTTTAAGGAAGATTGATAATTTTCTAAATCGTAGGAAATATGAGCAAAATAATATTTTGAGGCGGATTGATAGTCAGACTCTTTTTCTAATAATTTGGAAAAATAATATTTAGCGGTTTCAAGCGAATCTAACTGAAAATAAGAATATGCTAGATTAAACTGTTGTTTTTTTGACAAATCATTATTTAATCTTAAATAAAAAGAAATAGCTAATGGATAATCATCATCATGGTAGTAAATATTTGCCAGAGAAGACAAAGCATCATTATAATGCAAAGAAAATGGATAATCGTTTATTAACCGAATAAATAATTCTCTGGTATCTTCAGACTGTAATTTTTCAGAGCATTTTGCATTAAAAAACAAAGCTGTTTCTGAATCAATATTAGAAAAAATTGATTGTGCTAAACTATATTGTTTTTGATTAAAAAAATCAATTGCTTGATCAATATTATTTTCTTTAGCATAAGATGCGATTAAATCAAAAAAAATAAAAAAAAGAATTAATAATCTTTTCAAAAAAAGCTTTTTAAAATTTATTAAATTTATATAATATCAATTCATAGAAATAATATCAAATTTTAAGTTTTCAACATTAATTTTGAACAATTAGGAATAAAATATTTCGTTTAATAAATGATATGTTTTTATTTTGCAATGTGTTTTATATTCTAAAAATTAAAGGAACAAAAATTATTCCTGACTTTATTCAAATCAGAGATGATAAAATGACTTTAAGAGCATATTTTAGAGTAAGTCAAATTGAAAGAGGATTAGAAAAAAATAATCTTAAAGAATATACTGAAGAAATGATTGAAATAATTGAAAAACTTCCATTTGGGAAAATACATAAATTTATTCCACAAAATGGATAAACCAATTATTTTACTAGAGGGAGTAAATTTACACCAAGACGAAAGGTTAATTTTTGATAATATAAACTTATCAGTTAGTACTGGAGATTTTATATATCTTGTTGGAGAAACTGGAAGTGGAAAGAGCAGTTTAGTAAAATCGCTATATGCTGAAATTAAAGTTTCTACAGGTAATATTTCTGTTGCAGAATACAATTTAAATAAAATTGAAAAAAACGAAATACCCTCTTTAAGGAGAAATTTAGGAATAGTTTTTCAAGATTTTCAATTACTTTCTGACAGATCATTAAATGATAATTTAGAATTTGTTTTAAAAGCAACTGGTTGGAACAAAAAAGAAGAAATCTCCAAGAGAATTGAAGAGGTTTTGGAAAGTGTTCATCTTGAAGAGTTTAATAACAAAATGCCTCACGAACTTTCGGGTGGTGAAAAACAGAGAGCAGCCATAGCCAGATCATTATTAAATAATCCAAAGGTTATTCTTGCAGATGAACCAACTGGAAGTTTAGATCCAAAAAAATCGGAAAAAATTATTGAGTTGCTAAAAGAGATTAATGAAAAAGGAACAACTATTTTAATTGCTACTCATGACTATGAGATAATTAAAAAATTTAATTCACGAATTATTAAGTGTTCTGAAAAAAAACTACATGAAATTACAATAGATGAATTATGACAGCATCTGTAAAAAGTGATTTTCAATTAAAAAATTTCAATACCTTTAATATATCTGCAAAAGCAAAATATTTTTACGAATTTTTTGACGAAATATCCCTTATTAAAACTCTAAAGGATAAAAAATATTTGAATGAAAAATTACTAATTCTTGGTGGTGGATCTAATTTACTTTTTTCTAAAGATTTTGACGGAATAATCTTAAAAAATAGTATCTCTGGAATAAAAATTATTTCAGAAAACAACGACAGTTTAATAGTTGAAGTTGGAGCAGGAGAAAACTGGCATAATTTTGTTTTGTGGAGTGTAGAAAAAAATCTTTCTGGAATTGAAAACTTAGCATTAATACCTGGCTTAGTTGGAGCCTCTCCAATTCAAAATATAGGTGCATATGGAATGGAAGTAAAAGACACAATAAAAAAAGTAACATTTGTCAATATTAAAACTGGTTCAATAAAAATTCTTAAGAACGATGAATGTAATTTTAGTTATAGAAATTCTATTTTCAAAAAAGAGTTAAAAGATAAAGTTGTAATTACAAAAGTTACATTTAAACTAAGTAAAAAAGATTTAAATATAACTAAATACGGAGCTATAAAATCTGAACTAGAAGCCTTAAAAGAAACTCCTTCGTCAAAATCTATTTGTCAAGCTGTTATAAACATAAGAACTAGGAAATTACCCGATCCAAATAAATTAGGAAATAGTGGTAGTTTTTTTAAAAATCCAATAATTTCTCTTCAAAAATTTAAACAACTTCAAAAAAAGTTCCCTCAAATTATAGGATATAAGGAATCATCAGATAAGATAAAAGTTGCTGCTGGGTGGTTAATTGATAAAGCTGGCTGGAAAGGTTATAAAAAGAGAAATGTTGGTGTATACAAAAATCAAGCACTTGTATTAATTAATCATGGCAATGCAACTGGACAAGAAATAATTAATTTAGCTAAAGAGATCCAAGAATCAATTTTCAAAAAATTCCAAATTGAGATTTTTCCTGAAGTAAACATTATTTAAGATTGAGTGAAATAAAATTAATTGAAAAATTAAAACTTAATTTTTCTCACAAGCCAAATAGCGAGCAAAACAAAATACTTTTAAAGTTAGTAGAGTATATAACTACGTTGGGAAATAGAAGTATTTTTCTTCTAAAAGGATATGCAGGAACAGGAAAAACAACATTAATTTCAGCCCTTGTAAAATCACTTCCTAGCATTGGAAAACGATCAGTATTACTAGCGCCCACAGGAAGAGCTGCTAAAGTTTTAGCCAAATATTCTAAAAAAAAATCTTCTACATTACACAAAAAAATTTATTGGATTAGAACTACAAAAAATGGAAACACTTTTATCACTCTAAAAGAGAATCTACATACAAACACAATTTTTATTGTTGATGAAGCATCTATGATTCCTGAAGATGCAAAAGATGGGATTAATAAAAGATCCTTACTTGAAGATTTAATAAAATATGTATATGAAGGAATAGATTGTAAGTTAATTCTAATTGGAGATACAGCCCAACTTCCTCCAGTTAATTTAGATATAAGCCCAGCATTAGATGAAAATAATTTAGATAAAAAATATCAAAAACAAATTATACACCAAGAACTAAAAAAGGTAGTAAGACAAGAAAAAAACTCAATGGTTTTAGAAAATGCAACTCATTTAAGAGAATTAATAGAAGGCAATATTAAAAAACTTCCAAAAATTAAATTAAATCAAGAAGTAGTAAGAATAAGTTCTGGCGATGAACTTCAAGAGTATATAGAAAAGTCATATGGAAATTCTGGAGTAGAAAACACAACAATAATATGTAGATCGAACAAAAGAGCAAATCAATATAATGATCGAATTAGAAGTGAAATATTATGGCAAGAAGATATTATTTCAGCTGGAGATGTTTTAATGGTAGTTCGTAACAATTATTTTTGGTTAGATGAAAAAAGTGAAGCAGGCTTTTTAGCTAATGGAGACATTATTGAAGTAACAAGAATTAAAGAAATAATTGAAAGATATGGCTTTAAATTTGCTAAAGCTAGTATAAGACTAATGGATTATGAAAATGAAAATGAAATAGATACAATTTTACTTTTAGATACAATTAATTCTGAATCTCCCTCTTTAAAATATGATGAATACAAAAAGCTTTATACAGAAGTCGGTTTAGATTATAAAGGACAAAAAGATATAAATAAGAAGATTAAAGAAAACGAATTTTTTAATGCCATACAAATTAAATTTGGATACTCAATAACTTGTCATAAAGCACAAGGAGGCCAATGGAAAAATGTATTCATTGATATTGGTTACTTTAAAAAAGAAATGCTTGACAAAAACTACCTAAGATGGCTATACACTGCCTTTACGAGGTCTACTGAAAATTTATACTTAATAGGATTCAATAATGAATTCTTTGAAAATTAAATTGAATCAATAATATTATTTAACAAAGAACTTGGACGCATAGATTTAGTGATTAGTTCTGAATTTGGATAATAATATCCATCAATATCAGAAACTCCTAAATCACTAGTGCTTAACTCAGAAATAATATCACTTTCATTAGCTTTTAATTTTTGGAAGATTATTTCAAAATCGGACTTAAATAATGCATCATCTGTTTGTTTAGCAAGCTCTTGCGCCCAAAATAGTGCTAAATAAAAATGTGAAGCTCTATTGTCTATCTCTCCTTTTTTCCTTTTTGGTGACTTGCTATTTTTCAATAAATTTTCAATTGCTAAGTCAAGACAATTTGATAGAATTTTTGCCTTTGGATTATCACAAGTCTCTGACAAATGCTCTAATGACGCTGCAATTGCTAAAAACTCACCAAGAGAATCCCATCTTAAATGACCTTCTTTTAAAAATTGTTGAACATGTTTTGGGGCAGATCCTCCAGCACCTGTTTCAAATAAACCACCCCCATTCATTAAAGGAACTATCGATAACATTTTTGCTGAAGTACCTAGTTCTAATATTGGAAATAAGTCAGTAAGATAATCTCTTAAAACGTTTCCAGTAACTGAAATTGTATTTTTACCATTTTTTACTCTATCTAAAGTATAAAGAGTAGCTTGATACGGAGCTAAAATTTGGATATCTAAATTTGTTATATCGTAATCCTTTAGATAAAGATTAACTTTTTTTATTAATTCATTGTCATGAGCTCTTTGTTTGTTTAACCAAAAAACAGCAGGCCAATTTGTTGCCTTAGCTCTATTAACTGCTAATTTAACCCAATCCTTTACCGGATCATCCTTAGTTTGACACATTCTCCAAATATCTCCTTCTTCAACATTATGCTTAATTAAAGTTTTTCCATTAGAATCAATTATCTTCACAATCCCTTTTGATTGAATTTCAAAAGTTTTATCGTGAGAACCATATTCTTCTGCTTTTTTAGCCATTAATCCTACATTTGGAACAGTTCCCATTGTAGTAGGATCAAATGCTCCATTTTTTTTACAAAATTCAATTGTGGCAGAATATATACTCGCGTATGAACTATCAGGAATAACCGCTTTAGTATCCTTAGTATTTCCATTTTTATCCCACATTTTGCCTGAGTTTCTTATCATTGCAGGCATTGATGCGTCAATTATAACATCTGAAGGAACATGAAGGTTTGTTATCCCATTGTCAGAATCTACCATTGCTAAGCTAGCGTTAGTTTGTAAAACTTTATCTATATCAGAATTTAATTTATTTTGTAAAGAATGGGGTAATAATGAGATTTTGTCAATCAAATCTCCAAAACCGTTTCTAAAATCTACTCCCATATCATCAAAATCATTTTTATATTTATCAATCAAGTCAGAAAAATAAGTATTGACAACGTAACCAAAAATAATTGGATCAGACACTTTCATCATTGTTGCTTTCATATGAAGAGAAAATAATATGTTATTATCTTTAGCATCTTGAATTTCTTGATTTACAAAGTCTAAAAGAGCCTTTTTACTCATAAATGAAGCATCAATAATCTCATTAGCTAACAATTTAATATTTGATTTTAAAACAGTAATTTCCCCATCTAATGTATGATGTTGAATTTCAATTACTGAATCTTCGTTAACACAAATCGATTTTTCATTATGATGAAAATCACCAGAACTCATAGTTGAAACGTGTGTTTTTGAATCTTTTTTCCATTCACCCATAGAATGTGGATTAACTTTTGCATAATTCTTAACAGCTTGAGGAGCCCTACGATCAGAATTACCTTCTCTTAAAACAGGATTTACTGCAGAACCTTTTATCCCATTGTAAATAGTATAATTTTTTTTGTCATTATCATTTTTAGGGTTTTCTACATATGGAGGAACATCAAAACCTTTAGACTGAAGTTCTTCAATTGCAGCAATAAGCTGAGGAACAGATGCAGAAATATTTGGAAGCTTGATAATATTAGCCTTTGGGCTTAAAACAAGTTCACCTAGCTCTGATAATGCATCATTAACTTTTTGCTGATTATTTAAGGAGTTTGGAAATGAAGCAAGTATTCTACCTGCTAAAGAAATATCACTAATTTCAATTTCTACATTTGCTTTTGAAACAAAAGATTTAACAATTGGCAAAAGAGAATGAGTAGCTAACATTGGAGCTTCATCTGTTTTAGTATATATAATTTTTGACTTCATTTATCTCAATAACCAAATATTTCTTCTAAAGTTAAAACACTAACTTCACCATATGTTTTAAGTAAATCCATATCTAATTCGTCTACACTTCCAAGAACCATATATGTATAATTATCATTTTTAACGTGTGAATTATGAAAATCTCTTAAATCCTGCATAGTAAAAGCATTTACATTTTCATATAAATCTCTTCTTTGATCATAATCAATATTTATTTTACTTGCAGCTTCATAGTAATCTAAAACTTTCTGCTTTGTAATTCTTTCAGTTCTTATTCTTTGCAAAACAGCTTCTTTTGCATTTTCAAAATTAGATACTGCCTCAGGCATTTGAGTTAAAAGTCCTAACATACCTTCCATTGCTTCAGAAAGTTTATCTGTCTGTGTACCAATATATGAAAACTGAAAATGGGAATCGTCCATATTTTTTGGAATTGTATATGTACTGTAAACAGAATATGCCAATGCTTTTGATTCTCTCAAATCTTGGAAAACAATAGAGCTCATTCCTCCACCAAAATACTCATTATGAAATTTGATTATTGGATACTTAGCTTTATCTAAGCTAGTACCCTTTGCGTACATGACAATTTCAGCTTGTTTCATATCATAATCAACAACATAAATTTGATTAGAATTCATTTCTCTTTCTGAATTTAAATTAATTTTTTTTACTTCTTTTAAATTTAAAGTATTATGATTTTCAGAAATAAGTTTTTTGACATCTGCTAAATCATCAGGACCATAATATAAAATTCTATGTTCGTTTTTTGTTAAAGAGTGAATAATATCTAATAGTTCTTGTGATGAAATAGTTTCTATTTCTTGCAAGCTTAATTTATTAGTAAAAGATGATTTACCCCCATATCTAGCATAATTTGTCATAGCAGTAAAAAGTATAGTTTGTTTGTTGAGCTTTGCGTCTTGCTTTTGTTTTTCATAGCTAGACTTTAAACTTTTTAAT
Organism: uncultured Weeksellaceae bacterium; assembly: GCA_964549835.1. GTDB lineage: Bacteria > Bacteroidota > Bacteroidia > Flavobacteriales > BACL11. Next base: position 10,719 of record CAZJXE010000002.1, on the reverse strand, counting down.
GCGATCTCATCACTTACAGCATTTGACAAAATATTTTCTAATAATTTTACAGAAGCTTCAAAATTAGATGACAAACCTGTTAAAGTAACTTTAGTTGATTTTGAAGTTGTATTTACAGAAAGATCACATCCTAGTTTATAAAACTCTTCGAGTTTTTGACTTGATGACATATCACTTGTCCCTAAAAACTTCAGATAATCTAATGCAAGTTTTAACTTCTTATTATGATCAGTTCCCATATCTAAAACATAACTTATTTGAAACCTTTCATTCTCTTTATTTTGTTTGTAGATTAATGGGACATTTCCAATATCGTCTTTTTGCAAATCATTAGTAAAATCAATAAATCTTGGTTCAATATCATTCACATCTTCTTCAAGAACAGATGATAAAAATTCTGATTTAGCTTCTCTATTTACCGAAACTGGTGTGATTTGGGGTTTAGTTACTGTGATAGCATTTGGATCTTCCCCTAGACGTTTATAAACAACTACATAATTATCATCATAATTTTGATTGACAAAATCAATAATGTCTTGCTTTGTAATTTTTGAAAGTTCTTTTAAGAAACTTTGATAATCCTTCCAACTCTTATTTAGGGTAAATGCTTCTACAAATTCATCAGTTCTTCCATTATTTGTTTCGTATTTTTTAATTTGTTCTAATTTTAAATCTGAAATTATAGCTTCTAAAATCCATTCAGAAAAATTACCTTTTTTTATTTCATCTAATTGAGACAATAATAGATCTTTCACCTCTTCTAAAGTTTGACCAGTGTTTGGACTACCATAAAAACCATGAATTGAATAATCATTTAAAATATAAGGAAAACAGCCCCCTCCAACTAGCCTTTGAGCTTGATTTAAATTAATATCTATAAGCCCTGCTGATGTATTACTTAAAACCATGTCAACCATTCTTAAAAGCATTGCGTCTTTTGAATGGATACCATTTAATCTAAAGCCAACATATAATCTTTCAGCTTCAGGACCATATATGTTTGTGATTTTTGGAGATTGAATTTCAGCTTCATTATAAACTTCAAAAAGTGGGTCTTCTTTTCTTTCAAAAACTCCAAAATATTTATCGATTAACTTAATTACCTGATCATATTCAAAATCCCCTGACATACAAATAGCCATATTATTTGGCACATAATATTTGTTATAATATTTTCTGATTTCTTTGAGTGAAGGGTTTTTTAAGTGATTAATTGTTCCAATTGTTGTTTGTGTTCCATACTGATGATTAGGAAATAAACCTGACATCAGAGCCTCAAACATTTTACTTCCATCACTGTCTAAAGCTCTATTTTTCTCTTCATACACAGTTTCTAGTTCTGTGTGAAATAACCTAAAAACTGGCATTCTAAATCTTTCCGCCTCAATCTTTAACCATTTTTCTATTTGGTTTGATGGAATATCATTAATGTAAACAGTCTTTTCATTTGAAGTATAAGCATTAGTTCCTTTTGCTCCAATACCACTTAACATTTTATCATATTCGTTAGCTATACAAAATTTAGCTGCTTCACCAGAAATAGAGTCAATTTGTTGCCATACTAAATCTCTATTTACTAAATCGGACATATCTGTAGATCTATATTGTTCATATAAATCTTCAATTTTATCCAATAATACTTTTTCTTTTTCATAATCCAGCGACCCAAATTTATCGGTCCCTTTAAATAGCATGTGTTCTAAATAATGAGCTAGTCCTGTAGCATCTGAGGGATCATTTTTACTACCAGCTTTTATTGCAATACTAGTTTGAATTCTTGGGGCATCATCATATGAAGACAAATAAACCTTTAGGCCATTTTCAAGTGTATAGATTCTTGCATTCAACGGGTCATTTTCAACAAATTCATAATTATTTTCAATCATCTTTTTATCTTTTTTTGCATTAATAGTTAAATAAATACCAGCAGATATTATAAGTAAAATAGTTATTAGATTTTGATTTTTCATTTTTTTAATAGTCCGGATCTAGCCCAAGTTTTTGTCCTAAAATTTCTAAATTTTTATTTTTTTCATACATCTTCTTGAATTTGTCTGAATTTGTATACGGAATATCTTCCTTATTTATCTCATTTACTTTAAAATTTAAATCGATAAAATCATTATTCATTTTTTTTCTTAAAAAATCAAGTATGTTCATTTTTTCATCTTGTACCAACTCAACTTGCGATGTATTGCTTAACGTAATTTCTATCTTAAAATCTTGCTGGAGAACAGGATCCTCAACATCTAATGCTAAAACTAAATTTGTTTTTTTATTTTCAGAAAAGTAAGCTTTCATCTCATTCCATCCAGCTATTAAATCATCATTAGAAAAATTTTCTGAATTGGTTTTAATTGTCTTTTTATTATCTAAAACTGATTCTTGAGTTAATGAACTGAGAATTGAAATTGTTTTAGATTTGGGTAATTGCTCATCATTTGAAATTTGAGGGACATCATCAAGCTTAATCTTGGAAATTAAATCTTGACTTTCTTTTTTAATTGAGGAGTCTTCTTTAATTGACAACTCTTTATCTAATAATTTTAAATCATTTGCTTTTTTATTACTAGAGCTAACTATAAAATTTTTACTTTTTTTTTTAGTAATGTCTTGAAAATTAATTGAAGAAACCTGCATAAGACATATTTCAACCAATAACCTTTTGTTATTGCTAGATTTGTATTGTAAATCACAAGTATTAGTCAGTTTTAAAGCCTCTACTAAAAATTTTACATCTGTAATCTCAGATTGATTAAGATACTTTTCTTTTAAAGAATCATTAACAGAAAAAAGATTAACTGTTTGTTTATGTTGGCACAATAATAATTTTCTTAAGTGCTCTGATAATCCATTAATAAAATGTTGACCATCGAATCCATTATCTATTATTTCATTAAATGTTACAATTAAAGAACTTATATCATTAGTTATTAATTGTTCAGTAATTTTAAAGTAATATTGATAGTCAAGAACATTTAAATGATCAACAACATCATTGTAGGTTAATTTGCTATCTGAAAAACTTACTAGCCTATCAAAAATAGATAAAGAATCTCTTAAAGCACCATCCGATTTTTCTGCAATCAAAAACAATGCTTCATCTTCAACCTCTATGTTTTCACTTTTAGCAACATATCTTAAATTTTTTACAATATCTTCATTATTAACTCTCTTAAAATCAAAAATCTGACATCGTGATAAAATTGTAGGAATAATCTTATGTTTTTCTGTTGTTGCTAAAATAAACTTAGCATGTGGTGGTGGTTCTTCTAAAGTTTTTAAAAAAGCATTAAATGCAGATTTAGATAACATATGTACCTCATCAATAATGTATACTTTATACTTTCCAACTTGAGGAGGAACTCTGACCTGATCAGTTAAATTTCTTATATCATCAACTGAATTATTTGAAGCAGCATCTAACTCAAATATATTGAATGAAAAATCATCAATTTCAGTATTGTTAAATAAATTAATTTCCTTAGCAAAAATTCTAGCACATGTTGTTTTACCCACGCCTCTAGGTCCACAAAAAAGAAAAGATTGAGCTAATTGATTTGATTTAATTGCGTTTTTTAAAGTTGATGTTACTGAAGACTGGCCAACAACCTCATCAAATGTTGTAGGTCGATACTTTCTTGCAGACACTAAAAATTCACTCATAAAAAACTATTAAAAAACGAAATACAAATTTAACATTTATGATAAAATAATAACTAAAAATATATCCAAATTAAATCAATAATCATATTTGGTTATTCTAGATAGTTTTTCTACATTTGCCGACCAAAAATTAATAAAAATTAAATAAGATGAATAATTACGAAACCGTTTTCATTATGAATCCCGTCTTATCTGATGATCAGGTAAGGGAAACGGTAAAAAAGTTTGTCGATTACTTAAAAAGTAAAAAAGCAAAGATTTCTCATGAAGAAAACTGGGGCTTAAAAAAACTTAAATATGTAATACAAAAGAAAAAAACAGGCTTTTATTACCTAATTGAATTCCAAGCTGATGGATCCATTATTGGTGACTTTGAAGTTGAATTTAGTAGAGATGAAAGAGTTATCAGATGGCAAACCATAAGACTAGATAAGTATGAAATGGAATACGCAGAAAGAAGAAGAAAAAAGTTAAATGAAACAGCTAAATCTGAATAATTATGAGTAATAAAACTGAAATAAGATATCTCTCTCCTGTTGATATTGAGAAAAGAAAACAAAGCAAATATTGTCGTTTTAAAAAAATGGGTATTAAGTATATAGACTATAAAGACCCTGATTTCTTGATGAGATTTTTAAATGAACAAGGTAAAATATTACCAAGAAGAATTACAGGAAATTCTCTAAAATTTCAAAGAAGATTAGCTGTAGCCGTAAAAAGAGCAAGACAATTAGCTCTTCTTCCTTTTGTTGGTGATAATTTAAAATAATCAAAAGAAAAAAAAATGAATATTATTTTATTAGAAAACGTTGAAAAGCTTGGTTTCAAAAATGAAATTGTTAAGGTAAAACCTGGATATGGAAGAAACTTTTTAATTCCTACTGGAAAGGCTATTCTTGCTACAGAATCTGCAGTAAAAGTCTTACAAGAAAATTTAAGACAACAAGAGCAAAAAGATTCAAAAATCATTGCTGAAATGAATAAAACTGCTGAAGCCTTACCTAAACTTGATATCAACATAAAAGCTAAGGTGGCAGAAGGTGGAACAAAATTATTTGGTTCAATAACACCTGCTCAATTCACTGATGTGTTAGCTGAATTAGGCCACGAAATAGATAAAAGGTTTGTAAAACTTACATCTATAAAAGAATTAGGTAAATATGAAGCAGAAGTAAGACTTCATAGGTCAGTTAAAGTGACTGTACCTTTTAATGTTGTTGCCGAATAAAAGCTAAATATTTTAATCATCAAAAAAAACCGAGTTCTTAAAATTCGGTTTTTTTATTACTTTAAATTATATTTGCAATGCTTTAATTATAGGAATAAAGTAAAGTTATAATTAGCTCTGTATATAACTAAATTTGTTATGAAAGCTTATCAAGAATATATCAATGAAATCCAAGAAAGAGAAGCTTTAGATTTAAATCCTAAGCCAATTGATAATGCTGATCTTCTTAACGACATTATATTACAAATAAAAAAGAAAGATCATCCTGAACGTAAAAGATCAATTAATTTTTTTATTTACAATGTTTTACCCGGAACAACTAGTGCAGCTGTCATAAAAGCAAATTTTTTAAAAGAAATTATTTTAGAAGATGAAATTGTTGATGAAATCTCAATAGATTTTGCATTTGAATTACTTTCACATATGAAAGGAGGTCAATCCATAAAAGTATTAATAGATTTAGCATTGGGAAACAATTTAAAAATTGCTGATAAAGCAGCTGAAATTTTAAAAACACAAGTATTTTTATATGATGCAGATACCGAAAGATTAAGCGAGTCATATAAAAAAGGAAATCAAATCGCTAAAAGTATTCTTGAGAGTTATGCTAATGCAGAATTTTTTACTAATCTTCCTGAACTTGAAGAAGAAATTAAAATCATAACATATGTTGCTGGTATTGGTGATATATCAACCGATTTATTATCTCCCGGTAGTGAAGCGCATTCTAGATCTGACAGAGAGTTACATGGTAAATGTTTAATATCACCAGATGCTCAAAAGGAAATTGTTGAAATACAAAAAAACAATCCTGACAAAAGAATTATGATGATTGCCGATAAAGGAACAATGGGGGTAGGTTCATCTAGAATGTCAGGAGTCAATAATGTAGCACTATGGATTGGAAAGCAAGCTAGTCCATATGTTCCATTTGTGAATATTGCTCCAATTGTCGCTGGAACCAATGGTATTTCTCCTATCTTTCTTACAACTGTTGATGTAACTGGAGGTATTGGACTAGATCTAAAAAATTGGAAGAAGAAAAAAGACAAAAAAGGTGAAAATGTACTTGATTCTGATGGTGAGCCTATTTTAGAAGAGGTTTACTCTGTAAAAACAGGTACTGTTCTTACAATTAATACAAAAAAGAAAAAACTTTATAAAGATGATGAAGAATTAGTAGATGTTTCTTCATCATTTACTCCTCAAAAAATGGAGTTCATGAGAGCTGGAGGTTCTTATGCAATAGTTTTTGGGAAAAAACTTCAAACATTTGCTGCAAGTACATTAAATATTGAAATGCCTATTATTTACGCTTCTGCAAAAGAAGTTTCGCATAATGATCAAGGACTTACTGCTGTTGAAAAAATATTTAATAAAAATGCAGTTGGCCAAACAAATGGAAAAACATTATATGCTGGCTCTGATGTTAGAGTAAAAGTAAATATAGTTGGTTCTCAAGATACTACGGGTTTAATGACTTCTCAAGAATTAGAGTCAATGGCTGCTAAAACAATTTCTCCAATTATTGATGGAGCATATCAATCAGGATGCCACACTGCATCTGTTTGGGACATTAAAGCACAGGAAAATATTCCAAGATTAATGAAATTTATGAGTGATTTTGGTCTTATTACTGGCCGTGACCCAAATGAAGAATATCATGCAATGACTGATGTAATTCATAAGGTTCTTAATGACTTAACTGTAGATGATTGGTCTATAATTATAGGTGGAGATTCACATACAAGGATGTCAAAAGGAGTTGCTTTTGGAGCTGATTCAGGAACTGTTGCTCTTGCTCTCGCAACCGGAGAAGCATCTATGCCAATTCCAGAATCCGTTAAAGTAACTTTTTCAGGTGAAATGAAAGAGCATATGGATTTTAGAGATGTTGTTCATGCAACTCAAGCACAAATGCTAGACAAATTTGATGGTGAAAATGTTTTTCAAGGTAGAATAATTGAAGTTCATATTGGCACACTTCCTGCTGATCAAGCATTTACTTTTACAGATTGGACAGCAGAGATGAAAGCTAAAGCCTCAATATGCATTTCTGAGGATGATACCTTAATTGAGTCACTTGAAATAGCAAAAAGTAGAATTAATGTCATGATTGAAAAAGGCATGGACAATAAGAAAAAAGTTTTACAAGGTCTTATTGATAATGCTAATAAAAGAATTAGTGAAATTAGAACTGGAGTTAAGCCAGCCCTAGCTCCAGATGAAGACGCAAAATATTTTGCTGAATTTGAAGTTGACTTAAATATTATTGCTCAACCAATGATTGCTGACCCTGATGTAAATAATGAAGATATTTCAAAAAGATATACGCATGATACAATTAGACCTCTTTCATATTACAATGGAGAGAAAAAAGTTGATCTTGGTTTTGTTGGATCATGTATGGTACATAAAGGAGACATTAAAATTTTATCACAAATGTTAAAAAATCTTGAAAAATCTAAAGGTGAAGTCGAATTTAAAGCTCCGTTAGTTGTTACTGCACCAACCTATAACATTATTGATGAACTAAAAGAGGAAGGCGACTGGGAAATTTTACAAAAATATTCAGGATTTGAATTTAATGACAATAATCCTAAAAGCACAGCTAGAACCGAGTATAAGAACATGATGTATCTTGAAAGACCCGGATGTAACTTATGCATGGGAAATCAAGAAAAAGCTGAAAAAGGAGATACTGTGATGGCAACATCAACACGATTATTTAAAGGAAGAGTAGTTGCAGATTCAGACAGAAAAAAGGGAGAGTCTTTATTAGCATCAACTCCAGTTGTTGTTCTTTCCGCCATATTAGGAAGAACCCCTAGCATGAAAGAATATATTGAAGCTGTCGTTGGTATCAATCTTACAAAATTTGCTCCTCCAAAAACAAAAATGTGTGCATAATAATTTAATCTCCAACTATGTAATTGGGGATTTCTTGCAAATATTCTACACCACCATCATTATAATTAATCTTACAACAATAATGATTTATTCCATTTGTGACAAACAAAAAATTTGCTTTTAAATTAAAATTATATTTTGCAATTTGATCAAAAGCATTTTTATTAATTGCAACAGAAGGAGCCTTACACTCAACTAAAATAACTGGATTTGAATTTGTATCAAAAACAACTATGTCAGCTCGAGTATTTAAATTATTGTACTTAATTAATTTTTCTACTTGCATTAAGCCTTTAGGGTATTTTTTATGAAAAATTAAATAATGGATAACATGTTGTCTTACCCACTCCTCGGGAGTTAATATGAAATATTTCTTTCTTATTATATCAAAAACTTGTGTACTATTATTAACTAATTTACTTTTGATATTTATCTTTGGAAGATTAAGTTCTTGCATTAACATAAAACAAATTTAAATGAAATATGATGAGATTATAAAGTCTGTTGATAATAAAAATTATCTCAACCTTTACTTTCTTTGCGGAGAAGAGAATTATTACATAGATAAAATATCAAATCATATCTCAAATAAAATCTTAAATGATGAAGAAAAGTCATTCAATCAAGTTATTCTATATGGAAAAGAAATAGGCTATAACGACATTACCTCAGAGGCAAAACAATATCCTTTTGGAGCAGAAAATAGAGTTGTTATAATTAAAGAAGCCCAACATATTAGAAATATTGAAGGTATTGACGAATATCTAAAAAACCCATTGAGCTCAACAATTCTTGTTATCTGCTACAAAAAAAAGATCGATAAGAGAAAAAAATTTTTCAAGAACATAATAAAAAACAATCAATTATTTGAAAGCAACAAATTATATGAAAACCAAGTAAGTAATTGGATAAAAAACTATTGTTTGGAAAATGAAATTTCTATAACTAATGAGGCATGTGCAATTTTAGCAGAACATCTTGGGATTGATTTAACAAAAATAACTAATGAATTAGATAAACTTTTGCTAAATGTAGAATCGAGTATAGAAATCACACCATCATTAATAGAAAAACATATTGGTATAAGTAAAGACTTTAATATTTTTGAGCTTCAAAACTCATTGGGTAAAAAAGATGTTCTTAATTCAAATAAAATTGCTAAATTTTTATCTGCAAACTCTAAAAATCATCCTTTTGTATTAACTATCAACTCTATTTTTTCTTTTTTTACTAAGGTTTTGATTTTCAAACAGGTTCAAAATCTTGACAGAATTAAAATTGCTTCAACACTTAAAATAAATCCTTATTTTGTAACTCAGTACCAGATTGCATCAAAAAACTATTCTATAAAACAGCTACAATATGTTTTACAATATATTAAAGAGTATGAGCTAAGATCTAAAGGAATTGGAAATAATAATGTTTCTACAAAATCACTTTTGGAAGAACTTATTTTTAAGATACTTCATACATAAAAACAAGCTTTTAATTATCTATATTTGCCTGTTTTAAAAACAAAATGCTAAAAATCTTAAAAACCCTAATATTAGTTTTATTTTTCTTTAATAGCTATTCCCAAAATAGCTCAATTAGAGGTTTCGTATACGACAAATCATCTGGAGAACCAATAATGTTTTGTAATGTTTTTCTTGAGGGGACTACTATTGGTGCTCCTACTGATGTCAATGGAATGTATAATATTTCAAAAGTACCTGAAGGAAATTATAATTTAGTGGTTACATATCTTGGTTATGATACAACTAGAGTTGAGATAAATCCAAGTGGAAAACAGATACTTACCATAAATTTAGAAATAGAAGAATCTAGCATTAAATTAAATGAGGTGAAAATTTCTGCTGAAAGAGAAGCTATGAGAACAGAAGTTAATGCAGCAGCAATAAAAATTACAAAAAAAGAACTTGAAATGGTTCCAACAATAGGGGGAGATCCCGATTTGGCTCAGTACATTCAAATTATACCTGGTGTTGTTTTTACAGGAGATCAAGGAGGTCAATTATATATTAGAGGGGGTTCTCCTATTCAAAATAAAGTTTTGTTAGACGGAATGATTATTTATAGTCCATTCCACTCTATTGGTCTATTCTCAGTTTTTGATACTGACATAATTAGAAATACCGATGTTTTTACCGGTGGTTTCAACGCTGAATATGGAGGAAGAATTTCTTCAATTATGGATATTAAAACCAAAGACGGAAACAAAAAAAGATTTGGAGGAAAAATAACCTCTAACACTTTTGGTTCAAAACTATTACTAGAGGGCCCACTCAGCAAAAATCAAAAATCATCATTTGTTTTTTCTGGTAAAACATCGTACTTAGATAAATCATCTGAAATTCTTTACAAAGAACCATTATTTGATTTTGATAATAAAGGATTACCTTACAGCTATACAGATCTTTATGGAAAATTTTCATTACATGGTAATAATGGTAGCAAGTTTAATCTTTTCGGATTCAATTTTCAAGATTTAGTAGACTATGAAAACATTTCTAAACTTAAATGGAATTCAAATGGTATTGGAAGTGAATTTATTTTAATACCTGGCAATTCACCTGTATTAATCCAAGGTAACTTTGCTTATTCATCATACAAAATAAGCCTCGATGAGGAAGCATCACCATTAAGAGAAAGTGGTATTGAAGGATTTAATATGGGATTTGACTTCACTTATTTTAGACCAAAAGGAAAAATCAAATATGGTTTTGATGTGCATGGATACTCTACAGATTTTTTAACTTATAATTCTGTAAATACCCCAATTACACAAAATGAAAACACATCAGAATTTTCAGGATATGTTAATTACCAATATACATCAACAAGGTTTATAATTGAACCGGGCTTTAGAATTCAAAAATATACTCTCGGATTATCTCCTGAACCTAGACTTGGAC
>CAZJXE010000001.1:2357-28549 GCA_964549835.1 uncultured Weeksellaceae bacterium | reverse complement strand
GTGTTTTAACTGATCATAAAAAATCACAATCCATTGCAAGGTCTGGTGGTAAACATGGGAACAAAGGTGCTGAAGCAGCTATTGCGGCAATAAAAATGGCGTCTTTTAAGTAAGATATTTTACAATATTTAGCTATATTCATAATAAGTGGGTCTTTTTAAATTGAAAAAAAATAAACGTTATAGTTATTCAGGAAGATTTTCTGAAGACACTTCATATGTTGGCAAACATGCTGTTCCAAAGAAAATTAAATCAAAATTTGATGAATTTAGGACAACAGTTGGAGATGATAATAGCTTTAGGAAAAAATTTAGAAATGCTGTTGAGGACTATAAGAGAGGGTCAGAAAAGTCGGTAAGAACTCGACTAATCATTATAACTTTAATTTTATTCTCTTTAATACTCGTATTTTTTTTGTTTTAATAATATTTAGTGAATGAAAGATATAATTAATATTCTTCCTGAAAATGTTGCTAATCAGATTGCGGCTGGTGAGGTTGTTCAAAGACCAGCTTCAGTAATAAAAGAATTACTTGAAAACTCTATTGATGCAAAGGCTACCGAAATAAAAGTTCTTGTTAAAGATGCTGGAAAAACAATTATTCAAATTATTGATAACGGAATAGGTATGTCCAAAAGAGATGCTTCAATATGTTTTGATAGGCATACAACCTCCAAAATATCAAATGCAAAGGATTTATTTAATATTAGAACAAAAGGATTTAGAGGTGAGGCGTTAGCCAGTATTGCAGCGATTTCTCATGTAAATTTAATTTCAAAACAGCATGGAATTGAGCTAGCAACAGAAATTGCAGTACATGGAAGTGAACTTAAAAGCAATAAGTCGACGGTAAGCGAAGCAGGGACTAAAATTTCAGTAAAAAATATTTTTTTTAACATACCTGCCAGAAGAAATTTTCTAAAATCTAATAATGTTGAATTTAGACATGTTGTTAACGAATTTATTAGGGTATCACTAGCACACCCTGAAATCAAATTCGTTTTTTATAATGATGATGAAGAAATATATAATTTACCTATTTCAAATTTCAAAAAAAGAATAATTAATTTATTTGGATCAAAAACTTCAGAAAAATTAGTTCCAGTCTCTGAAAATACCGAAATTTTAAAAATTGATGGATTTATATTTAAACCCAAATACTCGAAAAAAACCAGAGGAGAACAGTTTTTCTTTGTTAACAACAGATTTATAAAAAGTGCATATTTAAATCATGCAATTAATTCAGCATTCGAAGGATTAATTGATCCAAAATATAATCCTTCTTATTTTTTAAATTTAGAGGTTGATCCAAGTACAATTGATATAAATATCCATCCGACTAAAACCGAAATCAAATTTGAGGATGAACACTCAATTTATGCAATTTTGAGGGCATCTGTAAAGCATAGTCTGGGTCAATATAGTATTACTCCAGTGTTGGATTTTGACAGGAACAAATCATTGGATATTCCATACGATTTTCAAAAGAAAAGTAAATCTGCTTCCGTTGGAATTGATATTAATACCAATTATAACCCTTTTGAAAAAAGTGAAGCAGGTCAAAAATTTGTCAAGATTGATTCATTTAACGAAAAAATGGAATCTTTAGAGTTTTCTTCTGAAACTAATGAAATAAAGGAATTTAATTTTGATGAATTGAGCACAATTTCGAGCCCAGACAATTCTATTCAGATAAATAAAAAATTTATTGTAAATAAGATTAAATCAGGTTTAATAATCATCAATCAAGAAAGAGCACATCAAAGAATTTTATACGAGAAATTTTTAAAGTCGGTAACTTTAAACAATATTAATTCCCAAAAATTACTTCATCCAATTGAAATTGAGTTTTCAAAAGTTGATATTCAAATTTTAAGTTCTAAAAAAGATATTCTCAATCAGTTTGGCTTAGACTTTGATTTAGAACAAGATAAAATCATTATTAAAGCAATACCTTCATTTATAGACTCTGAGGATTTGAGTGAATCTTTTAATAACCTCATATATAATGTTCAGAATGATCTTGCTGATGAAAGTTTTAGCGAATCTGATTTTATTTCAAAGATTATTTCAAAGTCTATGTCTATAAAAAATGGTAAATATTTAAAAATAAAAGAACAGCAATATATCATAAATTCACTTTTTGCTTGTAAAGAAACTATGATATGTCCATTTAACAAGAGGACTTTTGTAAAAATTGATTTTTCCGAAATTGAAAATATGTTCAAGTAAATGAATAGGATTTCACCAACAGTTAAACAACTTCTAATAATCAATATAATATTTTATTTTGGTTCAAGTTTTTCCTTGAACACAGATTTCATTTATTCATTATTCAGTTTACATTTCCCTGAAAACCCTGAATTTAAGTTTTGGCAATTACTCACACACATGTTTATGCATGGAGGCATTATGCATCTTGCGTTCAATATGTTTGCGTTATGGATGTTTGGATCTGCTATTGAGTCAATTTTCGGATCTAGAAGATTTTTATTTTTTTACCTAACATGTGGCTTGGGTGCTGCTATTGCTCAAATAAGTTTTCTTTACTACTCATTCTATTCTAATCTAGACTTGTTGCTTAGTTCAGGATATGATCAACAATCTGTTTTAAATCTTCTATTGGAAGGTAAGTATAATACAGGTTGGGGAAATATTTTAGGACCAGAAGGTCTTATGAGTTTCAACACTTCATTCTTATCAACCATGGTTGGTGCATCAGGAGCAATAATGGGTGTTCTTGTAGCGTTTGGAATGTTTTTTCCTGAAAGCAAGCTAATGTTAATATTCTTTCCAGTTCCTGTGAAAGCAAAATTTTTTATTCCTGGTATAATTCTTTTAGATTTATTTTCAGCTATTACTGGTCAGGCTATTTTTAGCCCAAGTAATACAGCTTTCATAGCTCACTTAGGGGGAGCATTTACAGGATTTTTAATCATGTATTATTGGAAAAAGAATCAGTTTAACCAAAAAAGATGGTTTTAATGAATTTTTTAGATAAGTTTAATATAGATTTAAGTAAACTTGATTTTTTTCAAAAAATAATAGGAGTTAATATTCTTGTTTTTATCCTATATAGGCTAACATTCTTATTTAAATTTCAGAATGATTTTATTTCTTATTTTTCTCTAGAAACTAATTTTCTAACAAAACCATGGTCAATTTTAACATACGCTTTTATTCACCAGGGACTTTTTGAGTTGATTTTTATGATAATTTTATTGGTATTTTCAACCAATTCTATTGCCAATTTATTAGGAAAAAAAATTACAATTAATTTATTTTTTTTAGGAATATTTTTTGGAGGTGTTGCCTATTTATTATCAGGATCAAAAGGTCCATTAATAGGCGCTTCTGCTGGAATATCATCTCTATTATTTTTTTTGCTTTTACTATCTCCAAATTTGGGAGTTAGAATATTTAGATTTTCAATAGAATTTAAATATATTATGGCTTTTATATTATTTACAGATTTTTTAAAATTAATATCACCTGGTCAATTCGGTGTTTATTCCCACATGGGAGGATATCTTGTTGGGATTTATTATTATTATTCTTTATATGGTTTTCCAAAAAAAATAATCGTTAAAAATCAAAAGAAAACAAAAACTAATTTTAAAAATAAGCAGACTAAAATTGATATGATTTTAGATAAGATAAGTAAAAGTGGTTATGACAGCCTGAATGATCAAGAAAAGGAATATCTTTTTAAACAAGGAGGTAATAAATGAAAAAACTTAGTTTTTTTGAGAAATTCCTTTTTGTAATCAATACCCTCGTAGCGTTTTTATTCTTAATTTCTTTAAGTTTACCCTATGTAAAGCCAACACTTTTTTCATATTTCTCGATATTCAGTTTGTTTACCCCCCTAATAATAAGCTTAAATATTCTTTTTATGTTTTTCTGGATTGCCAAGCTAAAGAAACAATTCATGTTATCTCTGATAGTTCTTCTTCTAGGAAATGACAGCTTAAAGAGTTTTGTTAATTTTTCAAATAACTCAAAATTTATAGCAGATAATGAATTTTCAATAATAAGCTACAATGTTAGGCTATTTAACATCTATAATTGGATTAAGAAAGATAATGTAACAACAAAAATCAAAGACTTTCTTAAAAATAAAAATGCTGATATTATATGCCTACAAGAATATCAAAATGCGGATTTTAAGCTCGATAATTATCTCTATATGTATGAAAAATTAAGAGGTGATAATTTAAAATATGGTCAAGCAATATTTTCAAAATATCCTATTATCAATAAAGGATCAATTGATTTTAATAGTCCTTCTAATAATGCTATTTTTTCCGATATAAAAATTAATAATGATACCATCAGAATTTATAATATTCATCTTGAATCTTTTTCTTTTGAAAAAGAAATCGAATTGCGTGAGTTAAATAAAAACAATGAAAAAATAATGAATGATGTGTCCAAAACTTTTATCATTCAACAGAATCAAGTAGAATTAATCAAAAAAAGTATTAAAAAAAGCCCTTACAGAGTTATTGTTTCAGGCGACTTTAACAATACGGCATTCTCGTATATATATAAAGAACTTTCTAGTAATTTAAATGATAGTTTTAAAGAAAAGGGAAATGGTTTTGGAATTACATTTAATTATAACTTCATTCCTTTAAGAATTGATTTCATTCTGGGCGACAAGGGTTTCAAAATAAATTACTTTAAGACACATAATATTAACTTGTCAGATCATGAGCCCATTTTTTCTCAATTTACGTATTAGTTTTATTAAAATAACTTAAACTATTTAGACCTTCGTTAAATACCAAATCAATGATACTTAAATTAGAAATAAACCCATGTTCAGTTTCAAAGACCTGAGTATATGGTTGTATTAGATTTGTTTTTGCTTTACTGTTTCTGATACTTAAATTCCTAAAATCAGAATCTGAGTTATAATTATCTTGAAAACTAGAAGTGAATTTAAATTTTAAATCTTTTTCAAGTATCTTAAACATAATCGCTATCGATTTTATGCTTATATCTATTAAGAATTCTTCTTTCTTTTCAAAAACTTCAATAAAATAGTCTTCAAAAAATTCAAAATAAGGAGAACTTCTATAAGCTATTTGAATTGACTTTAAATGATTTTTTTGCCAATTACTATTATTGCATATTCTTATATCCTTAAGTTTTTCTTTTTTTGAACTTGAAAAACTTACAGGAATTATCAAATTTAATCTTCCGTTTGATCCATAAATTGATGCTCTATTTCTAAATGTCTGTTTTTGATAAAAATCATTTATCTCAAAAATTAAATTTTTAGATTTTAAGAGATGTGAAAAAAATTCAATATTAGGAAAATAGGTCGGATGTATTATGGTTTTCATTGCAATTTCTTTCTTCTGAAATAAGAAATTATATTCCACAACAAAATTATTACAATAAAATGTATAAAATAAGATGTTGGTTGACCATCTCCATGAACAGTTGTAAACATTCTATTCCATCTTATTTTATTAAATCCCTTTGCATTGTAGTCTATGCTCAACCATTTGAATACAGGTTTTCCAACAACATGATCAAATGGTACAAAACCCCAAGACCTTGAGTCTTGAGAATTACTTCTATTATCACCCATCAACCAATAGTAATCTTGCTTGAATGTATATTGATTTGTTTTAATACCATTGATGTAAATATTATCATCTTGAATGTAAAGGTCATTATTTTCATAAATTTTAATAAGCCTTTCATAGATTGGGATATTGTTTTTATTTATTTCAATTGTAGCACCTTTTTTTGGAATGTAAACGGGGCCAAAAAAATCATTATTCCAGTTGAAAGATGGTTTTTGGGGAAAAACTGATGGATCTTTTACTCCCTTTGGGAGTGTGTCTTTTTTAATCCATTCAACGTTAGTGTCCTTTTTTAGTTTCTCAAGAGATGCATCACTGATGCCCATAAATTTATAAGTATAGTCGCTATTTATAGGCCCAAATCTATCGGTTATGTCATAATTATTAATCATAACCTTTTGATTGAACTTATTCTTTTTAGGTTGAACTAAATATGAAAATTGTAACTTTGCCCTTTCTGGCAACTGATTTTTTTCTCCATTTATATAAACATATCCGTTAATTACCTCTAGGGTGTCTCCAGCTATACCAACAGCCCTCTTTACATAATTTGTTTTTTTATCAATTGGTTTATAATAGTATTTGTCAGTATAATACATGTTTTTAAAAGTATCAACAGGCCAATTAAAACATACAATTTCATTTCTTTTAATTTTTTGAAAACCAGGTAGTCTTGTGTATGGAAGTTCTGCTAAAAATGGTAGCTGTTTTTTATTAAAATATGATCTGGTTTTAATGATTGGAATAGTATCATGTACCATGGGTGCCGCAATTGTTGTCATAGGAACTCTTGCACCATAGTGAAACTTACTTACAAATAAAAAATCTCCAACTAAAAGAGATTTTTCCAGTGAAGAAGTAGGTATAGTGTAGGGTTGCATAAAGTATGTATGAACAAATGTAGCAGCAATTACAGCGAATATTATTGAGCTTGTCCACTCCCCATTTGAGCTTTTAGGATCAATATCTCTATCTTCAACATATTCTAAATTTTTAAAATAGTTTAAGTAATAATTATAAAAACCAAATGTACAAATAGACAAAAAAGTATCAGTGTATGAATTTTTCTGAAAACTCCTAGAAAGTTCAACCCATATAACCGGAATTATAATTGTATTCAATACCGGCATTATAATAATAAAAATCCACCACCACGGTCTATTTATTATTTTAAGCAACACAAATACATTGTAAACAGGGATGAATGAATAAAATGGTTTATTTCCGGAAATCTTATATAATTTCCATGTACCTATTCCATGAATAAAATTTAAAATCAATAAAATCAATATTATTTCACTCATAACTCGATATTTAAAGAAATTCCAAAATTAGATTTATTATCGACTTCGTTAAATTCGATATTAGGTCTTAATGATAAATTGTCATCCAGGTTGTATTGCAATAAATGCGCATCTACATTCGCATCAACAATGTTTAGTATGTATAAACCAACTGTAACCAAAATAGACAGCTCTTTGTTTCTTTTTAAAGTACTTTGTGCTCTAATTAAACCATCATTAGATATTGCAGGATAAGCGCCATTGCCGTAAAATTCATCATCAGTGAATCCCGCTAATCTTCTTTTGTAAGCATTACGATATCTTTTATAATCTTTATCATTTTGATTATAGAAATATAAACCTGTTGCAAGTGCACCATAAACAATAGGTATTTTCCAATATTTTTTATTATAAGCTTGACCTAATCCTGGAAGTACAGCAGAGTAAAATGTAGCTTTTGACGGTCTTAAAGCCATCTCTAATTCTTTTTCATAATCGTCATTTTGACCATAACTAAAAATCGAAACAAAAAATAGAATGATAGATAATAAAAATTTATTCATTGATTTTTTTAATTAATCTTAAAAAGTCAGATTTTGATTTAAAATTTAAAATGATTTTTCCAGTTTTATTTTTACTAAAAATAAAATCAACCTTGGTTTGAAGTTTTTTTTCAGTTTTAATTTTTTGTTTTAAAAAATCATGACTAAGATTATCGTTTATGTTCTTTTTAACAGGATTTTTTAAGGAGCTAATTAGTTTTTCTGTATTTCTAACAGATAAATTCTTTGAAATTATTCTTTCATAAATTGAAAGCTGTAGTTTTTCATCATCAATATTTATCATTGCCCTTCCGTGTCCCATTGAGATGAAACCATCCTTTATACCGCTTTGTATTATTGGATTGAGTTTTAGTAGTCTCAAATAATTAGTTATTGTTGATCTTTTTTTTCCGATTTTTTCACTCAATTCCTCCTGTGTAAGTTTGATTTCCTCAATTAGTCTTTTGTAAGAAATAGCGATTTCAATAGAATCCAAGTCTTGTCTGTGTATATTTTCAACTAATGCCATTTCAAGGGATTGTTGATCGTCAGCCTTTCTTATGTAGCATGGTATTTTATCAATCCTTAACTTTTTAAATGCTCTTAATCTTCTCTCTCCTGAAATTAATTGAAATTTATTTTTTGATATTTTTTTTATTGTTATTGGTTGAATTAGGCCAATATTTTTAATTGAAATGACCAACTCCTCTAGTTTTTCTTTATCAAAAGCTGATCTTGGCTGAAATGGATTTAGGGTAATTTTTGAAATATCAATTTCTGTACTATAATTCGTATTTATGTTAGAAATTGAGCCAGGATTATTTTTTGAATCTTCCAAAATAGATGTTAAACCTCTACCTAAAACTTGTTTCTTTGTTGCTTTAGCCATTATGAGTTTTTGAAATAAGTTCTTTTGCCAAATTTAAGTAATTATCAGCTCCTTTGCTGCTAACATCATAATCAATGATACTTTTGCCATAACTTGTTGCCTCACCTAGTCTTACATTTCTGTGAATGACTGTTTTAAATACCATTTCATTGAAATGAGTTTTTACTTCTTTTTTAACCTGATTTGAAAGATTTAAGCGAGTATCATACATTGTCAAAAGAAGTCCTTCTATTAAAAGGTTTTCATTGTGAATTTTTTGGATACTTTTTATAGTATTTAATAGTTTACCCAATCCCTCAAGTGCTAAATATTCACATTGTATTGGAATCAACACTGAATCAGATGCAGACAATGCATTAATTGTTAATAACCCTAGAGAAGGAGGGCAGTCAATAATTATAAAATCATAATTTGTTGCCACCTCCATGATCGCATTCTTTAATAAATACTCCCTTTCAATCATGTTAACTGATTCAATCTCTATTCCTACTAAATCAATGTGGGCGGGAATTACATCAAGGAATTCGAGTTTAGTTTTATAAATGCAATCATTAGTTGAACACTCATTTTCCAATAAATTATATATTGTTTTACTTCCAATATTTACCTCGACTCCTATGGATGAGCTGGCATTTGCTTGTGGATCAAAATCAATTAGTAAGACTTTTTTTTCTAAAGCTGCAAGTGCAGATGATAAATTGACCGAAGTTGTTGTTTTTCCAACTCCACCTTTTTGATTAGAAATAGCAATAATCTTGCTCATTTTTAAAAAATAATGAATTTTAAATTTACAATTAATAAAACGTAATAAGAACAATTTCTTGTTAAAGAAATTTTAAAATGTTAACAGTAAAATTAACCGTGGCTATTGATTAATGATTCAAGTATAGCGCAAGCTGATTCACCTATATTAGAACCAGGACCAAAAATACATTTAACTCCTTTATCAAATAAAAAGCCGTAATCTTTTTTTGGTATTACACCACCAACCACAATCATTTTATCATCACAATCATACTTTTTTAATTCTTTTATCAGATTTGGAACTAAGGTTTTATGACCACCCGCAAGAGATGATACTCCAATAATATGCACGTCATTTTCAACGGCCTGTTTAGCAACCTCCTCTGGAGTTTGAAACAATGGCCCTATATCTACATCAAATCCAATATCTGCGAAACTAGTTGCAATAACTTTTGCTCCTCTATCATGTCCATCTTGTCCAATTTTTGCTATTAAAATTCTAGGTCTTCGCCCATCAATCTCAGCAAATTTATCTGAAAGATTTACTGCATTTAAATAAGAACTATTATCCTTCATATTTGATTTATATACACCCGAAAAACTTTTAATTTCAGACTTATAACGCCCAAATTCTTTTTCCAAAGCAGTGCTTATTTCCCCTAGTGTAGCTCTAGCTTTGGCAGCTTTTATTGATAAAGCTAATAAATTTTTATTTTTTTCCTTTGCGGCTAAACTTAGCTCATTCAATATTTCAACTACTTCAGTTTCATTTCGTGTATTTTTTACTTTTTTTAATTTCTTTAGCTGATTATTTTTTACTTCTTGATTATCTATTTCTAGAAAATTCATTATTTCCTCTTCCTTCAATTTAAATTTATTGACCCCTACAATTATAAAGTCCTGATTATCAATTTTAGCCTGTTTTCTTGTTGCGGCCTGTTCAATCCTCATTTTTGGTATTCCTTTTTCAATTGCTTTTGTCATACCTCCAGCATCATTGATTTCATTAATATGAATCATAGCTCTTTCTATAAGTTGATGGGTCAAACTTTCAACATAATAACTTCCTCCCCATGGGTCAACTGTATTACAAACATCAATTTCTTCTTGAATTATAAGTTGAGTATCTCTGGCAATTTTTGATGAAAATTTTGTTGGTAATCCAATAGCTTCATCTAATGAATTTGTATGAAGGCTTTGTGTTCCCCCGAAAACCGCTGATAATGCTTCGATTGTTGTTCTAGTAATATTATTAAATGGCTCCTGTTCAGCCAAACTCCAACCACTGGTTTGGCAGTGAGCGCGAAGACAATATGATTTATCATTTTCAGGATTAAATTGCTTCATTAATTTTGCCCAAAGAAAACGAGCTGCTCTCATTTTAGCTATTTCCATAAAGTGATTCATCCCGATTCCCCAAAAAAACGAGAATCTGTTGGCAAATTCGTCAACTTTAAGACCAGCATTAATTCCTGTTTTAACATATTCAATTCCATTTGCTAAGGTGTAAGCAAGTTCCAGATCAGCACTTGCACCAGCTTCTTGCATATGATAACCGGAAATACTTATGCTATTAAATTTTGGCATATTTTTACTTGTAAATTCAAAAATATCCGCTATAATTCTTATTGATTCTTCTGGGGGATATATAAAGGTATTTCTTACCATATATTCCTTTAAAATATCATTTTGTATTGTGCCTGAAAGTTTAGAAATATCCACTCCTTGCTCTTCAGCTGCAACAATATAAAATGCCATAATTGGCAAGACAGCCCCATTCATGGTCATTGATACACTCATTTTGTCAAGAGGTATACCTTCAAATAAAATTTTCATATCCTCAACAGTGTCAATCGCAACTCCAGCTTTACCAATATCTCCAATGACTCTAGGATTGTCAGAGTCATACCCCCTGTGTGTCGGTAAATCAAATGCAACAGAAAGGCCTTTTTGACCTGCCTTTAAATTTTCTCTATAAAACTGATTACTTTCTTTGGCAGTTGAAAAGCCAGCATATTGTCTGATAGTCCAAGGCCTATTGGTATACATGGATGAATATGGTCCTCTAACAAATGGTGGTAAGCCAGCAATTGAATGAATGTGATTATGATTTGACAAATCATTTAAGTTGTAATAATTCTTAACAGTGATTTTTTCATCAGTTTCAATTTTTTTTTGTTCACTATTAACCCTTTTTACGGGTTTAAAGTCAGCTAAATCAAGTTTATTTAGATCTTCTCTAATCATTTATAAATTTATTTTGTCCAACTAAAACTTTATCTCCTGACTCATATTGTTCTTTTTCTTTCTTTTCGTTCAATAAAATCTCTTGAAAAATCATTTGATTTTTTTGATCATGAAAGTATCCGCCATTATTTTCAATTTTCTTTATTAAATCAAGAGATTTTTCAGCTAATTTTTCAATTAAATATGTGATATAATAACTACCAGCTATTGCATTATTAACGGATTCAATTGATGTTTCATGTTTTAGAATTAAAAGTTGATTATTAGTAATTCTTTGAGAAAACTCGTTTTCATCATTAAATTTTATATCGTAAGGAATAGATTTTATAAAATTACAACCACCTAATATTCCTGACATACACTCAGATGTAGTTCTAATTATATTATTATTATAATTTTTAGTTGTTTTATTTTTTGATGTTGGTTTTGCAGTGATAATACAATCATCTATTTGATTTCCATATTTCTTTGAAATAATACTCCACAAAATCCTCAAAGCTTGAATTTTAGCAATTTCAAAAAAATAATTATTTCCCTGAATTAACTCAAATGATATTTTGCTAAATAGAGCTTTTCCAAATTTATTAACATAATCAATTGCAACTGAGAGGGTAAATGCGATTTCTTGAGCGATATTTGCTCCAGAGTTTTTAAAAAATTCTGAAGATAAATTTAATCTAAAGTTTTCTTGATTAAATTTATTTAAGTCTATTGGCTCATCGCTGTCTAAGTTAGGTTCAATTAATATTTTAAATTCAGAATTATATTTTACAGGTCTTTCCGATTTAAAATATATATTTCCCTGAGATAAAAAAGAATTATCAATAAATTGATCTTCATAATTACATATAATTAAATTTTTTATTTCGTTTGCATACAATCGCTTTATCTCTTCATTTAGGTCAGTAGTTTTATTGCATTTTATCTCGTTGATAATATTCCATTCGTTAGGGAAGAATAAGGTTTCGGGATTAACTAAAGACTTTCTGTTGTAGGAGTAATGAGGAGAAATAGTGATGCCCTCATTGGTTATAGAAAATAATTTTTTATAACGATCCTCTCCAAGATCTAAAATTATTTTATCTCTCCATGCTTTTTCTAGATTTTTTGATTCTTTCATTTAATCAGAAATTGTATCATATTCAATCAGAAAAATTTCTTCATTATCTTTTTTCATAAATAATTTTTCTCTGGCATATTTTTCAAGACCTGAGTCTGATTGTATCAATTGTAATTCTATATTATCTTTCGCTATTTCCTTTTCATAATAAGATTTTTGATCATTCAATTCATTTATGTCATTATTTAACTCATTATGTATAATAAATGAATTACTGTCAAAAAAAATCATCCAAATAATGAATAAAATTATAATGATACCATAGGTGCTCTTAATCAATTTTAAAAGTCTATTTTTCATTTCATATTCTTTTTTATAACATCAATGAGAAGACCAATGTTAGTATTATTTTCTGTTTCCAAAACTAAATCACATTCTTTTTTCATTGGTTTCACGTGAATTTGATGCATCTTATCCAGACGATTTTCAAATAATTTAATAACATCCTCATAATTTCTTCCTCTTTCATTTATATCTCTCTTGAGTCTTCTTCTAAACCTTGTATCTCTAGAACAATCAAGGAAAACATTGTAATCAATTTGATCTCTTAAAGTTCTATTACTAAGAATTAAAATACCTTCAATTATTAAAATTTTTTTTGGCTTAAATAATGTTGAGGTATTAAGCCTAAGGTGTGTGCTAAAACAGTAGTGGGGTACATTAATATCTTGGCCAGTTTTTAGAAGTCTAATATGATTATTTAGTAAATCAAAGTCTATTGCATCAGGTGTATCATAATTTAACTTTTCCCTCTCACTAAAGTTTAAATTGCTGTTGTCTTTATAATATGAATCTGAAGATAATAAGCCAATATTTGATTGATTAAACAATTTATTTACTTTATTAATAATCGTAGTTTTACCACTCCCTGTACCACCTGTGATTCCGATAATGAACATGCTATTCAATTATTTTAATAATACCTAAATTTTCAACTCCAACATATATGTTTTTATCACTATCTAATTCAATAGATCTAACCCTTCCAATTTGATCCAATAATCTATTTTCCTTAATGATTTCCCCGTTTTCAATTACACATTGATGAAGATATTGAAATTTTAAAGATCCGATTAGTATACTTTTATTCAATGTTGGATAATTTGGATTATCAATATATACCATTCCACTAGGTGCAATAGAAGGAACCCAATAATGAATTGGATCAATCATTCCTCTAATAGAAGTTTTATCGGTAAATTTTGTCCCAATATAATTTATTCCGTAACTAGCCAATGGCCATCCATAATTATTCCCAGACTTAATTATATTTATTTCATCGCCTCCTCTTGGACCGTGTTCATTTATCCATATCTTATCCTCATTTTTATCATAGAACATGCCTTGAGGATTCCTATGTCCATAGCTGAATATTGCTTTTTTTGAATTTTTTTCATTTACGAAGGGGTTATCAACAGGAATTCTTCCATCATCATGTAATCTGTAAATTTTACCACCATCTCTTGTAATATCTTGAGGATTAAGATCTCTATTGCCTCGATCACCAATACTGAAGAAAATATAATTTTCTTTATCAAAAACTATTCTACTTCCATAATGTAAAGTTCTTTTGCTATTCGGGGTTGCTTTATATATAATCTCTTGATTTTCTGCTGAGTCATCATTTAATTTGAATCTTAAAATAGTTGTATTTGTTCCAGGACTTTTGTCATTAGAAGAGGAATAAGATATATAAATCCATTTATTTTCTGAGAAATTTGGGTGCAGCTCAATATCTAAAAGTCCTCCTTGATTTTTTGAGATGATTTCAGGAAGATTTTTGATTTTATTTCTGACACCATTTTTAAAATGGATTAATTCACCCTTTCTTTCAGTTATTAAAATTGAATTATCAGGCAAAAAAACAAATGCCCATGGAACCTCAAGCTCATCAACAACTAATTCATATTTTAACTCATTAGAATATAAATTATTTAGAAAACAAAAAATAACGAATAATTGAACAAATTTCTTCATATAATGAAATTACAAAAAACTAGTTATTAAATGCTAAAATGAATGCCTCAAATAAACAATAATTACATATTTTTGTTAATCAAATAAAATGATGATGAGTGAAAAAATAAATTGTCTTATTATCGGATCAGGTCCTGCTGGATATACTGCTGCAATATATGCAGCTAGAGCAAACATGAATCCTGTTTTGTATCAAGGAATACAACCAGGAGGTCAGTTGACTACAACTACTGATGTTGAAAATTTTCCAGGTTATCCGGACGGAATTTCTGGCCCTGACATGATGATTGAATTACAAAAGCAAGCTGAAAGATTTGGTACTGATATAAGAAATGGTTGGATAACTAAGGTTGATTTTAGCAATCAATTAAAATTGTGGGTTAATGACGAGCATGAGTTAGAGTGTAAAACTGTAATTATTTCCACAGGTGCCTCTGCAAAATATTTAGGTTTGGAATCAGAAAAAAAATACTTGGAGTCTGGAGGCGGAGTATCAGCCTGTGCTGTATGTGATGGGTTTTTTTATAAGAATCAAGAAGTAGTGATTGTTGGTGGTGGTGATTCTGCATGTGAGGAGGCTCATTATCTCTCAAAATTATGTAGTAAGGTAACAATGCTTGTAAGAAGAGATGAATTTCGAGCTTCAAAAATTATGCAAGAAAGGGTAAAGAAAACAGAAAATATCGAGATTCTTTTTAACACATCGACAGTGGAGGTAAAGGGTGATGGTCAAGTTGTCACATCGATACTAACCAAAAATAATATTACCGAGGAGTTAAAAGATATACCGGCAACTGGATTTTTTGTTGCAATAGGGCACAATCCTAACACTGATATTTTCAAGCCTTTTTTAAATATGGATTCAACAGGTTATATTATAAATGAACTAGGTTCAACTAAAACTAATGTTGAAGGAGTTTTTGTTTCTGGTGATGCAGCAGATCATACTTATAGGCAAGCTATAACTGCAGCCGGAACAGGTTGTATGGCAGCATTAGATGCTGAAAGATACTTAGCAGCACTTTAAATTTTAAATCAGATTAAGGTATGCAATTTTTTAAAAGAAACCCTTTTGGACATGTACTCTTTTTAAAAAAGTGGCTTATAAGAATACTTGGCGCTTATAGTCACCGTAGGTATCGAGGCTTTAATGAATTAAAAATTGAGGGATCTGAAATTATTAGAAATTTAAATGATTCTAACGTACTATTTATTTCAAACCATCAAACATATTTTGCTGATGTTGTAGCTATGTTTCATGTATTTAATGCTAGTTTAAAAGGAAGAGTTGATTCTATCAAGAACATCAGTTATTTATGGAATCCAAAACTTAATATATACTTTATAGCTGCAAAAGAAACTATGAATGCAGGGTTAATACCAAAGATCTTAGCTTATGCAGGTTCAGTTAGCATTGAAAGAACTTGGAGAAGTAATGGTGAAGACGTAAATAGAAAAGTGAAATTTAGTGATATTTCAAATATAGGAAAAGCATTAAATGATGGTTGGGTCATCACCTTTCCTCAAGGTACTACAACTCCTTTCAAGCCAGTAAGGAAAGGTACAGCATTTCTGATTAAGCAATATAAACCAGTGGTAGTTCCGATTGTTATTGATGGTTTTAGGAGGTCCTTTGATAAAAAAGGTCTTAGAGTAAAGAAAAAAAATATTCTTCAGACGATGATCATAAAGGAGCCTCTTAAAATTGATTATGAAAACGAATCCACAGATGATATCATCGATAAAATAGCTCACTCTATTGAGCAGCATGAAACATTTCTAAAGGTGATTCCGCAAAATGAATTAAATAGTGAAACTGAGCTTAATAAAGAAAGAGAATTTTAAGTTTTAAAAACATTACCTTCTTCAATAATCTCATTCATTTGTAATGAAACTCTATGAAACGCTTCTAAATCTGATTGATCAATTCTAGATCTTAGTAAATTTTTAAAATGTCTTATTTTTTGTATAACAATTTCTCTTTTGCTAAGACCAAGCTTGGTTAGAGATATTATAATGCCCCTTCCGTCGTTAGGATTTGGCCTTCTGGTAATTAGATTTTTATTTTCCATTGAATTTAATATTCTTGAAATACTATTTGATTCTAATCCCATTATTGGACCTATTGAAGTTGATGGGCTACCGTTTTCTGGGTCAATACTAATCAAAGTGAAGCCAATTGAAAATGTTACATCATATTTTGATGCTTCATTGTTATACATTTTTTCAATGTTTTTCCAACCTTGCCTCATAACAAAATCAACTCTTCTTCTAAAATCTTTATTGATAATCATATTTTAAAATAAATCAACATATTATGCATGCATAGTAAATGTAAGTAATTATTTTATTTTTTTATAATTCTCTTAACTTCAATAATTTCTCTAGAAAATATTTTGACTAAGTAAACGCCAGAACTTAATTGAGATAGGTTGAATCTATTTAAATTTTCCTTTTCTTTTGCCAAGAGTTTTTTACCAAATAAATCATAAATTTCAATTTTAGATATTTCATTATTTGAGTAAATATTTATATAATTAGTTAATGGGTTGGGGTATATTTTAAAATTATTTTGATCAATCTCATTATTATTTAAGTTTTCCGAGAGACCCTTAATTTTGAAATTATCAAAATAAAATCCATCTCTGCGCAATCCACCATCTGTATATAGTTTAAATCTAACTAAAATTTCTTCACCTATATAATCTGTTAATGATATGCTTTCACTAATCCAATCAGATTGATTACCATCATATAGAGGTTCATCTAAGGCATAATCATGTGTTTCAATGCCTTTGGTTGTATATTTTCCACATTGTGGAATCCATGAATTTCCATTATCAGTAGAAATTTCCAGTTGAACGTAATCATATCCTGATTCAATATTCCACTTAGCATCAAAATTGATTTCCGCATAAATGAGACCTGAAAGGTCAACGGTATTTATTAATTGAATTATTTCTTGTGAGTTATTGCTATAATTAGAATATGGTGAGTCTGTCACACTAGTCTCAGGAGAAAAATATTCCTCGTATGTATTTGACCAATCAGAATCATCACTCCAATAATTAGTATAATTATCGCTTTCGTCTTCTATAATTATTTGTGGTTCTCCATATATTTTATTGATCAATATTTCTTCTTCATAAAAACCATTATTTAAAATGTATTTATAAACAATACTATCTCCTTGGTTGATCGCCTCGTTTAAATTAACCTCGAAAGTACCTTCAATAATTTCACCAATTTGTAGAGAATTCAAATTAATTTCTGATGATACCGATTCGATATTTGTTGAAACCGGAGTTAATGAAATAGAAAAATTTCCATCATCAATAATACCCAGCCTTTGAATACTAAAATTTGACTGAAAATTTGTGTCATTAATGAAATTTGGTGTGTTGTCTTCTAGAGTTGCATAATTTCCTATCATTTTAGCGGCGGTTAGATTCAAATGTATCATACCTTTACAAAGACCTTCAATAGTTGATGCTTGAGGCCAAAATGAACTCCCAATTTCTGGGGTCATTGCAAATATTTTTTCTCTAGTTTGATTATCTTCTGTGATTAACATACCGTACATAAAATCATCACTATCACCTGCAGCAGGATACAAGTCTGCACTTATTATATTATCATAATTATTCTCGCTAACAAGTTCTGAAGATATAAATTCATAAATCTCATCATCTTCAGTTGGTTGATTGTAATCGTATCCATATGGATATAAAAGTAAATTTCCATAGGTGTGATTGTTAAGGGCTAATTTGAAATTTTTTGATTCAACTAAATATCTAATAGCTCTATTTTCAGCTTCAGAAAAAGGTTCATCGCCAGCATAGGTGCTACCATTTGGATTATTAGATGTACCCGAGGTGTTCCAGACTTCGTTACCATTCTCATCAATGTAAGAATAATTTCTATTATTATCCACTCCGTGACTATCCCTTCTATTTTTTCTCCACATTCCACCACCACTTGGTTCGCTAGTCTCATTATAAATATATCCGTCAGGATTAACACAAGGAACAAAATATAGCTCTGAGTTATCTAAAATCTGTTTGATGCTATCATTTGAATCGTAATTTTCAAGTAAATACCACATGAAAAAAATCAATTGTTGCATGGATCCAGGCTCTCTTGCATGGTGAAGAGCAGTGTATAAAATTTGAGATTCATCTTCATCTACATTTGGATTGTCAGATACTTTAACCATTTGTAAAAACCTTCCTTCATAAGTTTCATGAATATGAGGTGATCCATTATAATTGTTATCTTTTAAATCAATTCTTTGGGAAATTAAATTTGGATATTGAGTGTACATGTCATCAAGTTCACTTATCATTTCATCATAAGTGTAAAAACCACCAAAATCATTTCCGTCTTTTACATCATAGTTTTCTGGAGTAGTGTAATCATCATTTCCAGAATCACAAAACTCATTTGATTTAATATTAGATTTAGATTTGTTTCTTTTTTGATAAAATTTAACCACATCATCAATCAATATATCATATGTGAAGCCTAATGAATTAATCTTTTGTAAATCATCCCCTGAAAAATCAGAGATAAAAAAATGATTTTTTTTGTTTAAACCATGGTCAATACACACTCCATTATTGGCAAGTTTTAATAAATCCTCTTGATTTGAATAATTGATTTTAATTTTATAGAAAATATCTGACTGCTGTGAAAACCCAGTCCCTGAAATCATAATTAAAAAAAGAAAAAACAGATTTTTTTTCATTAATTTTTTACTAGGCTAGGGCAAATATTATTCCGAAAAGTCAGGAATTTTCTAAAATCCAATTTTTTGCATTTAAAAAAGCCAATATCCAGGGGCTTAATATATCATCTCTGCCATCCTCGTAATATGCCCAATTCCATTTAAATAGTGATCTTTCTATGTGTGGCATTGTTACAAGATGTCTTCCATCATCACTACATAACATGGCTGTATTGTAATCAGAGCCATTTGGGTTGGATGGATAATCTGGATATCCGTATTCCGCAACTATATTATAATTTTCTTTAGGGTAGGGAAGTTTAAATTTTCCCTCACCATGACTGATCCACACCCCTAAATTTAACTGTTCAAGTGAGTTTAACATAATTGAATTATTGGTGTTTATTCTCACCGATGTGAAATTGCTTTCGTGTTTTCTTGAATCATTAAAAGTCATTTTTCCATGGTTTTCATGTCTTGGATATATTAAATCAAGCTCCATGAATAATTGACATCCATTACATATACCAATAGATAAAGTATCCTTTCTGGAAAAAAAGTTTTCTAGTGCTTTTCTTGCGCTTTCATTATATCTAAATGATCCTGCCCATCCTTTAGCTGAACCAAGAACATCAGAGTTAGAAAAACCTCCAACTGCACCTAAAAATTGAATGTCTTGTAATGTTTCTTTTCCAGAAATCAGGTCAGTCATATGAATATCTTTAACATTAAATCCTGCAAGATGTAGAGCATTAGCTAATTCTCTTTCACTATTGCTGCCTTTTTCTCTTAATATTGCTGCTTTTGGCTTTTTTCCAGATGAAAATTTTGTTAAGCTGCCACTAAAATTTTTAGGAAACTTAAATTTTAGTGGTTGATTCTTGTAATTTTTAAATCTAACATCAGCTAAGTTGTTAGAAGTTTGTTTACTGTCGAGTAGAGTAGAAGTGTGAAACCAATAATCTCTGTATTTTTCCAAATCAAATAAAAATTCATTTTCTTGATTTTTTATTTCCAACTTATTTCCCTTAATAACTTTACCGATTTTGTAGGCAGTTATCCCATTATCGATTAATTCTTTTTCTATTTCGTCATCTTTACCCTGAATAATTATTCCACAATTTTCTGAAAACAGTATTTTGACCGTATCATTTTCATTTAATGATGATAAATCAATGTTTGCAGCAATGTTTTTAGTAGAAAAACACATTTCCATTAAAGATGTAATAAATCCTCCTGAACCAATATCATGGCCGGCTACAATAAGATTATTTTTTATCATTTTTTGGATTGTTTCAAAAACATTGACAAAATATTTTGAATTGATTATAGTTGGTGTATTATTTCCGATACTACCAATTATTTGAGAAAAGGCTGATCCACCTAATTTAAAATCATCTGAGGATAGATTAATATAAAAAATAGATCCTTTGTCAAGTTTAAATACGGGTTCAATAATATTATAAATATTATTACAATGAGCAGTTGCCGAGACAATTACAGTTCCAGGGGACTTAACCTCTATCTTTTCATATTTTTGATTCATTGATAAAGAATCCTTCCCAGTTGGAATATTAATACCTAATTCAATTGCAAATTTTGAAACTGATTCAACCGCTTTATAAAGTCTTGCGTCTTCACCCTCATTCTTACATGGCCACATCCAATTAGCTGATAGAGAGACCCCTTTTAAACCATTTTCAATCGGAGCCCAAATTATATTGGTTAATGCTTCAGCTATACTATTTTTACTTCCCGCATTTGGATCAATTAATGCTGATATTGGAGAGTGTCCAATGGATGTTGCTACACCATGTTTAGTAGAGTAGTCTAATGCCATTACTCCACAATTATTAAGAGGCAACTGTAGTTCACCAACACATTGTTGTTTTGCAACTTTTCCACCAACACATCTGTCAACTTTATTTGTTAACCAATCTTTACAGCCTACAGATTCTAAGCTAAATAGTTGCTCAATGTAATTATGAATAAGTCCATTAGAATATTTAATATCGTTATATTTTTTGGAGATAGTTTGATCTTTCAAAATGGTTTGTGGAGAACTTCCAAAAAAATGACCTAAATCAAGGTCAACACAGCTAAGATTTGATTTTTCAGAGTGTATAGTGAATCTATTATCATCTGTGACTCGACCAACAATATATACAGGGGCTCTTTCTCTCTGACATATCCTTATAAATTCATCAATATTTTCTTTTTTTATAATTAACCCCATTCTCTCCTGAGATTCATTTCCAATTATTTCTTTATTTGAAAGTGTTTGGTCTCCAATAGGTAAATTATCCAATTCGATGAATCCTCCGGTTTCCTCTACGAGCTCAGTTAAACAATTTAAATGACCACCAGCACCATGATCATGAATGGAGACTATACAATTTTTATCATTTTCTAAAGTACCTCTAATAGCATTTGCTACTCTTTTTTGCATTTCAGGATTAGACCTTTGAATAGCGTTTAATTCAATTCCAGTAGAAAACTCTCCGGTATCTGCCGACGAAACAGCTGCTCCACCCATACCAATTCTGTAATTATCACCACCCATAATTACAATCAAATCATCCTTTTCAGGCTTACTTTTGATAGAGTGTTCTTTGTTGGCAAAACCAATTCCACCAGCTAACATTATGACTTTGTCATAAGATTGTATTTCCCCATCATTATCATTTTCAAAAGTAAGGACAGATCCAGAAATGAGGGGTTGCCCAAATTTATTTCCAAAGTCTGAAGCACCATTAGAGGCTTTTATTAATATTTCAAGCGGAGTTTGATATAACCATTTTCTTTCTTCAATATTGTTTTCCCATTCTTTATTATTGATTCTGGAATATGGTGTCATGTAAACGGCAGTTCCAGCCAATGGTATTGAGCCTCTTCCCCCGGCTAATCTATCTCTAATTTCACCACCAGAACCTGTTGCTGCTCCGTTAAAAGGTTCAACAGTTGTAGGAAAATTATGAGTTTCTGCTTTTAAGGAAATTACCGTATCAATTTCTTTAGAAATATAGTAGTTTGACTCATCGGATTTGGAGGGAGCAAATTGAATAACTTTTGGACCCTTTATAAATGCTACGTTATCTTTGTATGCAGAAACTATATTATCTGGATTTGTTTTGGATGTTTTTTTAATCAATGAAAATAAGCTTTCATCTTTCTCTTGCCCGTCAATCACAAATTTTCCGTTGAATATTTTATGTCTACAATGTTCAGAATTAACCTGTGAAAACCCAAATATCTCAGAGTCAGTTAGTTCACGTTTTATTGTTTTTGAAACATTATTGAGATAGGAAATTTCATCTGGACTTAATGATAAACCTTCTTTTTGATTATATTTTTCAATATTATTAATATGGGTAATTTTTTCTGGGATGACATTTATCTTAAATAGATCCTGACTAAGAGAACTGAACTTTTCATTTAACATAGGGTCAAAATCAATCGAATCATCACTTTTTAGATTATATTTTTCAATTCTGACTACAGAAGTTAATCCCATATTTTGACAAATTTCTACTGCATTTGTACTCCAAGGAGAAACCATAGCTGCTCTAGGCCCAATTAGATTACGGTTGACTCTAGGATCTGAAATGAAAGTAGCATTGCCAAATAACCATTCTAGCTTTTTTATCTCGTTTTCAGAAAAAGATTTTTTTGTTTGAACTGCAAAAACTGATTGATTTTTAGATTCAAAAAAGGAAATCATTTGATATAAATATGAAAGCTAAATTTAATCGAAATTAATTTATTAATTATCAAAATAAATTGACTAAAATAAATAGTTATCCACCTCTTTTAAACAGGCTATTAAATAGATTGCATTTTAACTAGATTGCTATAAATTCCGTCTTTTTTCATCAAATCTTTATGAACTCCTGATTCAATTATTTTCCCTTTATCTAAAACAATTATATTGTCAGCATTTTGTATGGTTGACAATCTATGAGCAATTACGATTGAAGTCTTATTTTTCATAAGATTATCCAATGCATTTTGAACAAGTTTTTCACTTTCACTATCAAGGGCAGAGGTAGCTTCATCTAAAACTAAAATTGGAGGATTTTTTAAAACCGCACGAGCTATACTTAATCTTTGTTTTTGACCTCCAGATAATTTGTTTCCAGAATCCCCTATATTATTATCAATACCTTCAGGTAATTTATTTACAAAATCCCAAGCATTAGCAATTTTTAAACAATCAATTAATTCATCATCTGAAGCATTTGGTTTAGCAATTAAAAGATTATTTTTTATGGAATCGTTAAATAAAATTGAGTCCTGTGTTACTAACCCAATTAACTCCCTAAGTGATTCCTTTTTTAATTTTTTAATGTTATTTCCGTCAATATTAATTGATCCAGAATCTACATCATAAAATCTACATATAAGGTTTGCAATGGTTGACTTTCCACTACCTGACTGACCAACTAATGCAATATTTTTTCCTTTTGCTATAGATAAATTAAAATTGTTCAACACATTCTCATCATCATAAGAAAATGACATATTTTTGAATTCAATTTTATCATCAAAAGAATTAATATTTATAGCATTTGGTTCCTCCTTAACGATCGTTTCATTATCAATTATGTGAAATATTCTTTCTGCTGCGGCAGCTGCCTTTTTTACCTTATAAGTTGCTCTGCTTAATGATTTTGCAGGAGTTAGAATATTATATGCAAGTCCCAGGTATACAATGAATGCACTGGCATCCAGTGAATTTTCATTTAGCACCATAATTCCACCAAACCATAATACTCCAGCTATCGAAGAAATTCCTAAAAATTCACTAAGTGGACTAGCAAGGTTTTTTCTATTTAAAACGCTATTTGAAAATTGATAAAATCTTTTTGTTGAATTTGTAAATTTTTCTAAAAACTTATTTTCTGCATTAAAAATCTTAAGGATTTTCATACCTGAAAGAGTTTCATCTACTAGTGAAATAAATTGACCTTGTTCCTTTTGAACTTTGAGGGATTTTCTTCTAAGTGATTTTCCTACAATAGAAATTACAAACCCACAGAGTGGTATAAAAATAATTACAAATATGCTTAGTTTTGGACTAATCAAAAACATTGAAACCAGTGTAAATAAAACCATTAAGGGATCTTTTACAATTAACTCAAAGATTGAAAGAAATGAGTTGTCTAATTCTTGGACATCAGATGAAATTCTGGCTACAATATCTCCTCTTTTTTTCTCAGAATAGAAGGAAAGTGATAATTTGATAATTTGACCATATATCTCATTTCTAATATTTCTAACAACACCATTTCTAAGAAATGTTATAAAGTACATTGCCAAATAATTAAAGACATTTTTAAGCAAAAAAGTAATTATGATTATGGAAACCATAAAGATTAGCACATCATCACTACCAGTTGCTTTTTTAGTGGTAACAAAGTAATTTAGATAATTTTCGACAAAATTTGCAATCTCAGAAACACCTTCCCAAACAGGAGGTTGATTTAGTTGTTCGGTTTGATTAAAAAGAACTTTTAACATTGGGAATAATGAAATCATTGAAAGAGTTCCAAAGAAGGCATAAAAAACATTAGATATGATATTTAGTATGAAGTATTTTTTATACACCCAAGCATATCCAAAAATTCTATTAAAGTAGTTTGTATTCATAAATCAATACTTTTAATTATTCTTTCAATCTTATCATTCAAGATTTTATCAACTTTTTCAAATTCATCAATACTGTTTAAAGCTTCATTTACAGAAATATACATTTTAATTTTTGGCTCAGTACCACTTGGCCTTAAAATTATCTTACAACCATCATCTGATTCAAATTCAATAACATTCGATTTAGGTAAAATAATATTTTCAGAGACACCACTAATTAAATTTTTCTTTAATGAAATTGAATAATCACAAAAATACTTAACCTTAGAGTCTAAAATATAATCAAGAGGTTTTTTTCTAAAACCATTAATTATTTTTTTTATTTCATTTTGTCCCTTTTCTCCGCCTTTAACAATTGAAACTAATTTTTCTTTGTAAAAACCGTGAAGGCAATAAAGTTTTATTAACTCTTTGAAAACTGAAGAATTTTTTTGTTTGTAGTAAGATATCATTTCACAAGCTGCTAAGCTTGCTGTTAAAGCATCTTTATCTCTTACAGCATCACCAATCATTAAACCAAAACTTTCTTCTCCACCAATCAAAAATTTTTGATCAGGAAAATCTTCTATCATTTTAGCAATCCATTTAAAACCGGTTAGGCTTAATTTACAATCAACATTATAGTATTTTGCAATATTTTTAATCATTGGAGTAGAAACTATTGTTGATGCTACAAAATGATTTTTATTCAATGTTTTTTCAGATTTCTTTTTATCAAGAACATAGTTAAACATTAAAACCATTAGTTGATTACCATTAATCAACGTTAAATTATTTTTTAAGTTTCTAATTGCTACACCCAGTCTGTCAGCATCTGGATCTGTACCTATGACTATGTCTGCTTTTTCTTTATCACCAAGTTTTAAGGCTAGGTCTAATGACTCAATTTCCTCAGGATTTGGGGATTTAACCGTGCTGAAATTACCATCAGCAATCATTTGAGACTCTACATAACTAACATTCTTATATCCTGCTTTATTTAGCAATGTTGGGATTATGGTGGATGAGGTTCCATGCAAAGCAGTGAATATAATGTTACTGTTATTTCTATTTTTGACATCTTTGTTTATTGCATTCTCTAAGCAGATATTAATAAATGGTTTATCGATTTCTTCATCTATTATTTCGATTAATTCTGGTTTAGAATTAAAATTTACTTCTTTGAATTTTAATTTTTCAATTTCGGATATTAAAAAATTATCGATGGGTGGGACTATTTGTCCTCCATCTTTCCAATATACTTTGAATCCATTATACTCAGGAGGATTGTGTGAGGCTGTTAAAACGATTCCACATAAACATTTTAATTTTCTGACCGCATATGAAAGCTCAGGTGTTGGTCTTAAAGACGAGAAGAGATAAACTTTGATTTCATTAGCAGAAAAAACTTCAGCAACAATTTTTGCTAATT
>CAZJXE010000001.1:0-2257 GCA_964549835.1 uncultured Weeksellaceae bacterium | reverse complement strand
AGATAAACTTTGATTTCATTAGCAGAAAAAACTTCAGCAACAATTTTTGCTAATTCACTGCTATTATTCCTGCAATCATAAGCAATAACAACTGATTTATTATCATGGTAATTGCTGTTTATAAAGTTTGAAATTCCCTGAGTATTTTTTCCAATTGTATATTTATTTATTCTGTTTGTTCCTATGCCCATTAACCCCCTCATTCCACCTGTTCCAAATTCTAAATTTTTATAGAAGGCATCAGATAATTTAACTTTATCATTTTTTAAATGATTTAGTTTATTTTGGGTTTCTTCACAAAAAGGGTGATTTGACCACTCTTCAATATTTTTTTTTACAATATTATTCATACAATAAATTGACTTCAAAATTATACTTATAGAAGAGAATCTTTTGTAGATAAGTTGTTAAATTAATCACAAATTTGTTTGCTTCTGGATTATGTACTGAGGTTTTTGATTGATGCTTTTCAGCATTAGTTCACCTATAAAACCCATTGAGAAGAACTGACTACCGATAATCATAGTAACCAAACTGATATAAAACTCTGGTCTTTCAGTGATAAGTCTTCCACCAGGATTAATGATTATTTTATCGTAGCCTAAATAAGCCGCAAATAAAAATCCTATTGTAATTAAAATAAGTCCTAGTGAACCAAACAAATGCATTGGTCGTTTTCCAAAACTTGAAATAAACCATATGGTTAAGAGGTCAAGAAAACCATATAAAAACCTACTAGGTCCAAATTTTGTTTTTCCATATTTTCTAGCTCTATGGTTGACAATTTTTTCTCCAATTTTTTTATAACCTTCGTTTTTTGCAAGAATGGGAATGTATCTGTGCATTTCACCATAAACATTTATACTCTTAATAACATTTTTTTTAAAAACTTTTAATCCACAGTTAAAATCATTTAGCTTTATTCCTGATGTAGTTCTTGCGGCAAAATTGAAAATTTTTGAAGGTATATTTTTAAATATCACCGAATCAAATCTTTTTTTCTTCCAACCCGAGACAATATCAAAATCATCATTCATTATCATATCATACATGGCAGGAATTTCCCTTGGATCATCCTGAAGGTCAGCATCCATTGTAAAAACTACTTGTCCTTGGGACTTTAGAAACCCTGCATGAAGTGCCTGAGATTTTCCGTAATTTCTGTGAAATTTTATCCCTTTTATTGTGTTTGATTTAGATGAAAGTTCTTCTATAATATCCCATGATTTGTCACTACTGCCATCATCAATGAAAATGATTTCATACGAAAAGTTATAACTTTTCATAACATCTAAAATAGAATCAGTTAATTCTCTTAGAGATTCTTTTTCATTTAAAAGAGGTATGACTACAGAAATATTCATTCAATATTATGATTTTTTAAAGATTCCAGCGATAATTAGGCCGAAAATAGCATTTCTTAATAGTGCATTAGCATAATTTTGAAAAATAGCAGGATAAGAAAAGGAATGATTATTTTGCATTTCATCCATAGTAGCAGAAACGACATCAGATGGGGTGCCAAAATTTTCAAGCATTTCTTTTGATACTATCATTATTTCCTCATGGATTAGATCTGCTGCACCTGGATCAATAAACTTAAAAAGTGCAATATTCCCCATTGTTACTATTAAATATCCAATAGCGATGCATAAAAAATATGCTATAAATGCCTCTTTGAAAGATATTATTTGATTTTGAAGCTTCCTTGCACTAATAACAGAATATATGCTAAATGCGAGCGCTGGTATCATGTAGGCTAGCATTGTAGTAAAATTGGTAAATAATTTTATATCTATAACATAAATTACAGCTGTAACTATAAAGAGAAGTGTTCCCAGTTTAACGCCTAGATCAATCGTATTTTTCTTTAGGTTAGTTTCCATAATTTTTCATATTTGCATCAAATATACAAAAACGATACTCCATAAAAATTAAATTAATTTTAGTCAATTATTGTTTAATATTAAAAAATCAATAAATTTGCACCTCAAAATCACTGAAATGAAAAAAGGTATACACCCTGAAAATTATAGACTTGTTGCGTTCAAAGACATGTCTAACAATGATATTTTTTTAGCTAAATCGACTGCACAGACAAGTGAAACTGTTTCTGTTGAAGGAGTAGATTATCCTCTAGTAAAGTTAGAAATTTCAAGAACTTCTCATCCATATTATACAGGAAAAGCTAAGTTGGTTGACACTGCAGGTAGAATTGATAAGTTCAAAACTAAGTATGCTAAATTCAACAAAAAAT